>CAZBFB010000024.1:0-7521 GCA_964491085.1 uncultured Gammaproteobacteria bacterium
TTTGTCCCTCACCCACAACCCGGCAAACAAAATAGTGGAGACGCCCAGGCCGGCGAGCAGATATTTTTGCATTGGATCTGGCGTGTTGCTGGGATTGATGGTGAAGGTTTCGCCGCCGTTGGATCCGGCAGTGTGATCCGGCAATGTAACAACCCGAGCGCCAGCCACAGCGCCCACTTTAATATCACTGGCGAAGCGGGGCAAGAGGCGGAGACCGGCAGAGGTGTTGGCGAGAATGCCGGCAATGACCACCGAGTCGCCGGAGGAGAGCGGCTGTTTGATGCCGGTCGATGCTTTTACATACACCCGTGTCTCATCACTACCGTCATCTACGAAAAATGCATTGCCGCGTTTTTGAGTGACTTGTCCGGAGATTTCCACCAAGCGCCCCTCACTCGTTTCGTCCAAACTGGCCGCGCTGACAACTACCGGCTGGGGCGTTTCTGCCGTGCCGATGATTTTTATATCTTCTGTCGCACGCACCAAAATGCGTCGTTCGCCCTGACTTTGTCGCACCACGCCGCGTATTTCGAGACGCGTGCCGAGAGTTAGCGCGGGCCATTCTCCTTTACTTAAATAAATCTGGGTGCCGCGCGTGGCATCGGCTAGATAGATGGTGTGTTTACCTAACACATTCGGTGGCGCCATAACTACACCTTGCGTTTGTACGGATGTATCGAGTTCCAATTCAGCCAATTCGGACAAATCCGCGAGCACTAATGGCGCGTTGTCGGACTTTTTTGTTAGGGCGGTAGTAAGAGTCAACACATTGAGCGCGTTTGGTGTTGGTGTGGCGCTCCATTGCCAAGCACCCGCCTCGTCGCGGATCAAGCTGTGTCCACTGGGGGCTGATGCGTAGGTGGCCGAGTCAAATACCGTTTGCCGCGGATCAAGTAATTTAAGTTCGCCGTCAGTATTTTTGAGGGTCAAACGAGTGCGTTCGCGGCCCAGTACTAAAAATCCATCTGCCGGCACGGTTTCGCTGGTGAACAGAAATGGTTTATTGCCAGCGTTATTAGTGAGCGACCAGCCGCTTAGAGAAGCCACCACGCCGCCGGTATTGACGAGCTCGATCCACTCCGCTTTGTCATCGCCCGCCGGATTCGGGAGCAGTTCACTCAAGCGCACATTGCTTGGCTCATTGGTGGTTGGTGCCAGTATTGCCTGGTTGGTTGGCGCTAGGTCGCTAAAAATTGTTTCGCGCCAAGTAGTCGTGTTTGACTCGTTGTTATTGTCCGTTATTTTAAGCGTGACTACATGATCACCGGCGTTTGTAAAAATAATTATCGCATTCGGTTCGGAGCTGATCAATTTGCGATCAACCTGCCAGGCATAACTCGAAATCGTGCCATCCGGATCGCGTGAATCACTACCGTCGAAAGTAAGCGGCTGGTTGAGAGTTAACGTGGTTGGGGCGTTGATGTGCGCGATTGGCGGCAGATTTTGGCGGGTTAAAGAATTGCTGGCATCCGGTGTTGGTTGGGGTGTCCAGTAGACGTTGCCTTGTTGGTCACGCACCAAACTGGCGCCTGTTTTCACACTACCACGGTACGACAGTTCATTAATTACCGAACCATCGGGGTTCTCAAGCCGCACGCGTTCTTCGCCGGAATTATTTAGGGCAATTTTTGTAAGCGAACGGCGGAAGGCAACATAACCATCGGGTGGCAGGCGAATGGGGAACGGTTGATCGGTAACAGTAAAATCACCGGCGGCATCGGCTAGGGTTAATCCGGTGAGGGTGATGTTTTGTGGGCTGATGTTATGCACTTCAATAAATTCTCCGGCCGCGTCATCGCCCGGCGGATTAGGATAAAGTTCGCTGATTACTAGTTGTCCGGTGAAGGAAATACGGGCGGCGTTATCAACCGCTTTTTGTTCGGCTTCGAGTCGTTGGCGTAAGGCGCTGATGGTGGCTGGTGGTGGTGGATCAGTGATTATATTTTGTGCGCCTTTGGTAATAGTAGTGGTGATTTTGAAATCAGTTGAGTCCGTACCGGTGTCAACATACGGCCAGGCTCGCGCGATCGAATTAGGGTCAGTTGTTTTTTGGGCGTTGTCATTTGGATTGGCGTCGAACCAGTTGCCATAACTAACACCGTCAATCAGAGCGCTGGTCGGATCAAACAACGCAATGCTATCGCCGGCATTGTTGAGTGAACCTTTGGGGTTATTGATAGTGACATATCCGCCCGGCGCGATTGCACCGGTGAGTGGCGTGCGCGCCTCGGAGCCATCTTCAATGTACCAACCGGCCAGATCAATCGCGTTGCTGGCGGTTGAGTATAATTCCACCCATTCGGTTTCGTTATCCGCCGGGTCAGACACAAATTCAGTGATCAAAATTATGCTTGATGTTTGCGCGACCGGCGGCGCGGCAGTATTTGCTCCATTGTCCTCGCCGGCGGGTGGCGGCGGTGAGCTGGAACGCATTTGGTTGGCCGCGCCGAGCGTTGGATTATTTGTGATTTGCCAATCGGCGGCGTCGTTGTTGGTGTCGGCGCCATCGGGTAGGCGAATTAAGGTTTCGCCTTTGCTTGGTTTGGGTGCGCCACCTTTATCGCCATAGCTGATGCGATCTTGTTCAACTCCCACCGTATTTTTTAAAATAATAACATCGCCCGGGTTGTTTAATTTGGCGCCGGATAAGGTGATAACGAGCCAGCGGTTGATTGTACCGGTAATGGTGGCAATTGTTCCGGTGGCATCAGCTAAAGTCCAACCGGTGAGATCGCCGGTCGTGGGGGAAAATAATTCCACCGCTTCGCTGGCTCCTTCGTTCGGATCGGGCAGAATTTCATTAATCACGACAACATTAAGCACGGGCGTGGCCGGGCTTTGGCTGTTGTGAATGACGGGGTTTGTTTGCACAAAAAAATCAGCGCCGTTGTTGCCCGTGTCTTGGCCATTACCCAAGTTGCCGCCGGGTTTTCGTTCGCTAGATTGGCGATCGGGTGGATTATTTGTGGTCGTATTTTCGCGATCTGTGGCGGAACCAAAACCGACTTTGTCCACGATTGTTTTACCAGCATCGGCATACAGAATAATAGTGTTATCGTTGGCGATCGAGTTGCTGGTGTTGGAATAGCCCAGGTCAGCGGTGGTGGTGCCAGTGTAGCCGCTCAAATTTGCAATTAAAAAATAACCATGCGCGGTGATGCTCGCTGTCGGAAAAGTCGTGATAAGATTAGATTCCATGCCACCGGCAGTTTTGCGCGTTAAGCGCCAGCCGGTTAGATCAATTTTAGCTTCGGTTGGGTTATACAGTTCGATCCATTCATCTTTAGTTGAGAATCCACCCAGTTGAATTTGTGAAATTACCACCGGCGTGGTAGCGGCCTGTAGGGGGAATATTGGCACCAGCCCAATGCCCAGTAGAAAAAAGATGATAGCTATGCCTTTATTCATGCGCACAGTATATCATTGACGGATTTTAAGATACAATATATAAATGAACAGGTAGCTTGCTGGCGGTGTGGGTCAAAAACGAGCGCCCGGAGTTTTTGATGGGTTACAAAAGTAGTCCGGGTCGGCACGAGGCACAGTTTTTTGATCGAGATAGATCCGAGCCGTGTTAATAATAAGCGGGCGTGGCGGAATTGGTATACGCGCCAGCCTTAGGAGCTGGTTCCTGCAAAGGATTAGAGGTTCAAGTCCTCTCGCCCGCAGTAATTATACACTTCGCGCGAACTTTTTTTGAACGGAACTGACCGACTCCGCTTCGCTCCGGCGGAACGCTTAGGCGCGGCGGAATTCCCCCCCCACCCCCCCGGCCGCCGCACCCGCGCTCGGGCGGGCGGGGGGTTTGGCGGCGGCATTATTCTTTTCCGTGCCCCCCTCCCCGCGCGGAAAAGGTTATGGAACTCCCTAAATTAGTATATGACAATTTGGAATATAACACAATGGAATACTATCATACAAGTATCAATATGACCAAAGCAATTTACTCCAAAGACCACAAATATATCGTTGAGCAACTAAAAAAGGCCCGCCAAGAGGCCGGTTTAGATCAAATTGAGGTGGCAAAACTGCTCGGCAAAACGCAATCTCATGTTTCCAAAGTTGAAGCCGGGCAGAGGCGGATTGATATTGTTTCGTTGAAAGAATTTGCTCGTATTTACAAAAAGCCGATAGATTTTTTTCTAAAATAATATGCCGCAACACTCATCAACAGAACTTGATTATCGCACCTTACTTGAGCAGTACCCCTGGGTGGTCGAACGCGACCATAGTTGCATTTTAAGTCCCGATAGCGACGGACTGCTTTGTGGACTATTGATGTCTCATTATTTGGGGTGGAAAATTCGTGGATTCTACGATGGAAAAGTTCTTGCGATTAAGGAGGGGGTGAACCCACAGGATTGTGTTTTTCTAGATATGGAAATATTCCGTCCGAACATTCGTAGCGTCGGGCAACATATGGTCATGTACGATAAGGCGGAATTATCCCCTAATTGGAGCAATTTCAATAACTGTATTGCGGCAAATAATTTGAGAAATTATGATTTCAAGAACGATTTCAAATTGAAATATCCTTTTGGAACAGTCCATATACTGCTTTCAATTTTAGGGCAAGATCGAACCATCCCTATCCCAAAAAGCGCGGTAAGCCCTCTATTGTACACCGACGGAACTTTCAAAAATCAGTTTAACTATCCTGAAAATTGTTTAAGTTGGTTAGATTTCTTGGGAGCGAATAAGACAAACAGCCATCTGCAAAAAGTATTTTTAGATCGGCATTACTCAACATATGAATTGATGGTCGAATTAAAAGATTTATTTTCACAAATCAATGTTATTGGTGGTGGAAAGCGTGGTGGTGATAAAATCAAGATTTCTGATTCCAGAGGAAATATTGCCAATATTGATTCTAGGACTCATCAATTAAAACTGGCGACCAAAATGCAGGCCGAGATGTTTTTGAGAATGCTTGCAGATAAAACGGGCTGGACATTTACACCCGCTCATTGGTCGTGGGGGCCATATCAAACCACTCGATTTAGAAAAGGTAGCGTAAAACCAGGAAAAGCACGCTACAATGCTCTCCTTGCTCAAAATCCTATATCTCTAGCGATCATCAGCCGTAACAGTATTGAATATACGATAGACGGCGACGGAGTTCTCTAGAGTAATTTGTTTTGTGCCTCTGGAGCACATTCTTCTTTCATGCGTTTCTCTGCAATTGAGCAATATTCTGGTGCAATATCAATGCCAATATAGTTGTATCCAAGATTTTTTGCCGCAACAGTTGTTGTCCCACTTCCCACAAACGGGTCGAGTACCACTCCGTTTTTTTCCGCAAAACAACTGATAAAATCGTAAGGAAGTTGATTGGGAAAAGTTGCGGGGTGTTGGTGCTTCAGGCGACTTCCATCTCCGGCAGTCAGATATTCCCATATTGTCCCTCGACATTTCATCGGGTTAATTTTTATTGAGCGGGTTGCTATACGAATACCATTTGTGAGACGGGTGCCGCCCCCGGTCATTGTTTTTCCACCATGTTTTGATGGTATTTTCAGATGTTCTTTATTAAAATGTCGAGGTCGTTCACCTTTCAAAAATACTGGGACATACTCATGATCTACTCGAAATCGTTTATTCCACCATGCTCCCTCTGCGCCATATTTTCGATAAATGACTGTTTCAAAAAGTTTAAAGCCAAAGCTATCACACCAATCAATAATAGTTCTAAAAGATGTCAATGATTTTCCAAAGTTTTTTGTTTGATCTTGAATTACCATGACAGCTACTCCGCCATCTTTAAGAACGCGATATATTTCCTTACCCGCCGCGTGTAAGTCAAGAGAAAATCCTTTGTAGTCCCGGACAGCATCATACGGTGGAGACGTAACTACAATATCTACCGAATTTGACGGGAATCTTTTCATTATCTCTATCGCATCGCCGCAAAGAATTTTATTTAACGGCAACTCGCTATATTTTTTAGCTTCCTTATATTCGGGAAAATGTATCGGCGATCTTACGTCCTCACGAATAACCTCAAGCACAATGCCCTGAATTGAAACATCTCGCCCATTCTTAAAAATAAGCGGTTCCATGGTTTTGTTTGCTGGTTGCAGGCGGATATGCCCCCTCTCTTTGTAAAACTTCTTTAGGGTTGCTTCGTGATTATCAATCAGCGCGACAACTTTCTGCCCATTCTCGGCTGTTTCCTGTTGGCGTACTAAAACAACATCGCCGTCATTTATATTTTCATCAATCATACTGCTCCCGACTACACGAAGAGCGTACACTTCTGACGAAGACGGAATTTTACTTTTGGGAACAGCAATCATTTCTTTAGTTTGTATTGCCTCTATTGGCTGGCCGGCGGCAATAATCCCCAAAAGAGGAATTTTTACCATTGTCTCGCGACCAAACGTTTCAATAGAGCGCGGCTTGTTTTCTTCTTTGGATAAAAGTCCCAAATCGCGAAGTTTAGAAACGTGAAAATGAGCCGTTGAAACTGACGAGAGTTTTAATTTCTTGCGTATCTCATCGAGAGAGGGGGCATATCCTTTCTGGTTCTGATAAGCGGATATAAAATCGAGGACTTGTTTTTGCCTTTTTGTTACCATGGTGATATTATAGAAAGTAAATCGAAAGTATGCAAATGCAAGTTATCCCCAGCACAACATGAAAGTAGGTCGAAATGATCCGTGCCAATGCGGAAGTGGTAAAAATATAAAAAGTGTTGCATGGACAAACAAAATTTAAATCAGAATACCGTACAACCAGGAACTTTAAGGTTTTCTTATGACATTAAAGAGGGTGAAGATTTTCACGCCCGATTTTTGATGCAAATGAGCCAAATCAGAGACTGTGCTTATCCAAGAGAAGGGCGTTTGGCGTATGATAAAAGCTGTCATCCAGTTTTCCAAAATTTACTTGAAGCAAAATTCGCGAGAGAGCATTGTGAAAACTTGATATCTAAACATAAGCAAGATATAGCCGATGGCAAGGATGGTATTTATCACGGAAATCAGATAGACGTGAAAACTCCGATTGATGATGACTTGAATATGTACTTTAAGGATTTCTTCATTCGCGGAACTATTGCTATTGATTGCTTAATGCGGCACACTGCATTTATGGGTTCTGGCATCGGTTTTCTTTTTATTGACGACAATCCCAAGAAATATAAAAGGGGGTTGGAAAAATTTCCTCTCAAAAACGATGACCCTCGATTTACTTCCTTGGTTGATATGATTAAACACAACAAAGCAAATTGGTACGCTCAATTTCGTGAAATACGTAGAAAAATTGAGCATGAGGGATTTGCACTGCCCAACCTGCGCTATCGGTTGGGCGCAGGAAATAAGGTAGAGGTAATTTTTCCAACTTTCGGAAATCAAAGTATTGAAGCAATTTTAAAAATTTATTGGGAAAATCTAACGAATCTTTGCGAGGAAGTTCTAGTATTTCTATTGAGTTTAAAGTTCAAAGATTATATAGTGATAGTAAGAATACCGGAGAATATGCGCGATAAGCACTTTCCTGTAAAATACGCTGCAAGGCACA
>CAZBFB010000025.1:0-9628 GCA_964491085.1 uncultured Gammaproteobacteria bacterium
TTCACATAGATTAATACCAAGAAAAGCAAAATTGGCAGAAAAATCACCCAGCGCCTCGCCCGCCGCTCCGAGCGCGGTGTCTTGTAAATATTGTCCGGTCGGACGGGATTCCCAGAAACCTTTTTGCCCACTAGCGCCAGATGCCAACCACACCGCGGTGTCATACACCATTTTCTGCGCAAACCAAGTTACACCAGAATGAATAGCCCGAAAAATTATGTTGCGTTCCACTTTATTTTTTACGGCTTCCGCCGCCTTTTTACTCGCTTCCGCCGCCAACTGTGTGTTGATGGCGCCGGTGGCCGTCGCGGTGGTGGTGGCGCTCGCTCCTACAGGAAGATCAATTACAGGTAACGGCGGTGTTTGTGCTTCCGCCGCTGGCACCGTCTGCACAAACAACCCGGCCACGACCAACCCGGCCAGCAAAGCGGCGGACAGTTTTTTAAATTGTGTACGAGAAAAAAACACAACAGTAAATTTCTAATTGACCTAATTGCTCTAATTTCTTTGGAAATTATTTTTTATTCTGCAACGTTTCTTCCACTAATTGCACTAATTGTTCGTCGGTTAATTTTTCTATTTTTTTTGGATCAATGCCGGAGCGTATTAACAAAGTGCGTAATTCCGCCGGGCTCATGGACTTAACCGGATCAGCGGTTACGATTTGTTCCGGCGTCGCGCCGGCTGAAGCCGCGGTTTTTTTGTAAAGATCCAACACCGTCGCGTCATCAAGCTGATCAAGCAGGGCCGGAGTCACGCCGGCAGTTTTCAAACTCGCCCGCGCTTGCGCCGGTGTAATATTGTCTAGGCCGGTTCCACCGGTAATACCAAGTAAGTTGCCCAACGAACCCGGGTTGACAGCGCCGGTCGGACCCAATAAATTTTGCGCCGAGTTATCAACACTCGTTGGCTCACTCGATTTGGTCGCGCACTCTTTTCCTTGCGGGCACAACGGATCAGTATTATTTTTTACTTCCTCACCATCAGAGACGCCGTCGCTATCCGTATCCGCCAAGTACGGCGATGTGCCAATTTGTAATTCTGACGCATCCGGCAAGCCATCTTTATCCGTATCAAGCGTCGGATCAAACGCCTCGTCGGCCACGATTCCTACCGGTTCCCCGCGCACCAAAAACGGCCGATACAATAATCCGCGCACACGCAAAATTCCAGCGACTAAAATCACAATACCACCAATACCAAAAAGCCAGGCGGCCTGGCGGCTTCTTTTTTGGTTTGTTGAACTTTCAACCACTCTATTATTATACGGGAAAATGAAAAAAACAACAATGCTGGGGAAAACATTAAATAGTAAATCCAGTGAATCCAGTAAATTAAGTAAACCCCGTTACCAATCCTTACATCCAAAACAGTTACCTCATAGCTACGCCCCGATGTACTAAGGGCAAAACCTCTACGCTATAGTTCTCGGTGCTAGGATTGGTAACGGGATAAAGCCAGCTAATGCATCCCCCACCTTAATCCTCCCCCTGATTACAGAGGGAGGAAAAATACTCAAACAAAAAACTTCCTCCCCCTGTTGGCAGGGGGAGGTTTAGTTCTTAATTTACTGCATCTAAAATCTCGGTCGGCGGCGGTCACGATCACCCGTCCGGGGTTGGCTGGCCGGCAAATCCGGATATTTTACTTGTTTGATGGATAAACTAATACGCCCGTCTTCCACGGACAACACTTTGACTTTCACTTCCTCCCCCAACCGCAACACATCACTCACCCGTTCCACTCGTTGCGGTTCTAGTTCAGAAATATGCACCATGCCATCGAGCGTCGGCGTCAAATCCACGATCGCGCCAAAATCCATAATTCGCGAGACCTTGCCGGTAATAATTTCACCCGGTTCAATCTCACGCGTGATGTTATTGATCATCTCAATCGCTTGGGCAGATGATGCCGCGTCTGGCGCGGTCACGAATACCGAGCCGTCATCTTCAATATCAATCGTCACGCCAGTTTTGGTCGTGATCTCGTTGATCATTTTACCACCCGGCCCAATCACCAACCGAATTTTATCCGGATGAATGTGCAAAACATGAATACGCGGCGCGTACGGCGACATCTCGGCGCGCGGCGTCGCAATCGCCCCAGTCATCACTGCTAAAATTTTTTCGCGCGCCGTGCGGGCGCCGGTGATGGCCTCACGCACAATATCCATGGTAATACCCGACACTTTGATATCCAGTTGAATCGCGGTGATGCCCGCGGTTGTGCCCGCGACTTTGAAATCCATGTCGCCAGCATGATCTTCCACCCCTTGAATATCAGTTAACACTTTCCACCGCTTGATTACTTGACGACCATTCTGCTCCGTCACTGCCGTGACCAAACCCATGGCAATACCCGCGACCGGTCGCTTGATCGGCACGCCGGCATCCATCAACGCCAAGGTCGAACCACAAGTCGAGGCCTGCGAAGTTGATCCGTTGGAAGACAGCACTTCCGACACCACCCGAATGGTGTACGGAAAAACTTCACGATCCGGCAATACCGGAACCAAGGCCTTTTCCGCTAACGCTCCGTGACCAATTTCACGCCGACCCGGACCGCGATTTGGTTTTACTTCGCCGACCGACCAACCTGGAAAATAATAATGATGCATGTAATGCTTTTTGAATTCTTGCGCCTCATCAATATTTTCCAAAATCTGCTGATCACCGGGTGAACCAAGTGTTACAATCGAGAGTACTTGCGTTTCGCCGCGTTGGAACAAACCCGTACCGTGCGTGCGCGGTAAAATCCCCACACCGGCCGACAACGACCGAATTTCGTCAATCGCCCGACCGTCCACGCGTTTGCCTTCATCAAGCACCAAGCGACGGGCTTCCGCGTCCACAAACTGTTCCACCATTTTCAATCCGTCCTCGCGTTCTTCTTTTGTTACTTCGTTATCTTCTTTAAGCGTGGCAGCTAATTTTTCTTTAATGTTTGTGATTGCCTCTTCGCGTGCTATCTTGGCCGGCAAATCATAAATACCTTTTAATTCTGTTTGCAAAAACGCTTCCACTTTAGCTTTTAATTTTTCCACCCGCGTCGCCACCTCCGCCTCAACCTCGACCACCTCCGGCTGGCGCTTGGCCTGACCCACTTCCGTTTGCATTTGACGAATCAACTCCAACGGCTGTTGCAAATTCCGCAAGGCAAATTCAATCGCTTGAACCATATCCGCTTCGTTCACTTCAGTGGCTCCGGCTTCAATCATGATCGTTTCCTGATCACGCCCGGCCACCAGCAAATCCAAATCAGATTTTTTACGCGCTTCAAACGTGGGATTGATTACCCATTCCCCACCCACTCGTCCCACCCGCACGCCCGACAACGGACCACCCCAGGGGATCGGCGAAATGGCCAACGCCGCCGAAGCGCCCAGTAATCCCAAAATATCCGCATCGTTTTCCATGTCGGACGACAATACCAAAATTGCCACCTGCACATCATTACGGATGGTGTCTTTGAATAATGGACGAATAGAACGGTCAATCAACCGACCAGTCAAGATTTCTTCATCAGATGGTCTGCCTTCGCGTTTGATAAATCGCGATCCTTTAATTTTTCCAGCCGCGTACAAACGCTCTTCGTAATCCACCATCAACGGAAAATAATTAATCCCCGCTCGTGGCGTTGTGCCCATTGTAGCCGTAGCCAAAATCACCGTGTCGCCATAACGCACGGTTACCGCGCCGTCCGCCTGACCGGCCAACGCGCCGGTGGCAATGGTGAGCTGTTTGCCCGCCCATTCAATCGAGAAACTTTTCTGATCTAACATAAAAGCCCTACTTGGAGGGCTGATTGAAACACTGAAGCTTTAACGGCAGTCAAAGCTCTATGCGTTCCAACCAACCACTCATCTTAATAGTAAATTCAGAACTAAGTAAATTAAGCTAATAAGCTAAAATGCAATAGCATATCCATTGGCTTAATTTACTTAATTTACTTAGTTCTTACTTTACTATTTACCTCCGCCGATTTCTCACTTTACCCAACAAGAACGCGCCGCGTTCAGAAGACAAATCAATAAACCCATCGGCTGATTCCATTAACTTGGCGCTGACTGATTCATCAAACGCCATCACCTCCACCCGACAGCCCTTGTTTTCTTTTAGATACTGCACCAACGGCACAAAATCACCGTCACCCGTAACGAGTACCACCACATCAACTTTGTCCGCTAGTTTGACCGCGTCAACCGCCATACCCACATCGCAATCGCCTTTTTTCATCCCGCCGGCGAATACTTGTAAATCCTTAATCCGCGCTTCATAGCCCTGTTTTTTCAAAGCGTCAAAAAAACCGCTCTCTTCCGGAATTTCCGCTTTCACCACATAGGCAAACGCTCGCACCAAACGCCGCTCACCCACTGCTCGTTCCAAGATGCCGCCAAAATTAACATAAGCGCCAAACAAATGCTTGGCCGAATGATACATATTTTGCACATCAACGAAAACGCCCACGCGCTGATCTTTGTGTTGTAAGGATAGCATCCCAGTAAATCCAGTAAATTAAATTAAATCGAATTAAGCTTAGTTCTTAATTTACTTAGTTCTTAATTTACTATTTATATACCTTCATCTTCATCCTCCCCACCTAGGTCATCCTCCGCGCCGACTTCTTCCGCTTCGGTGTCGTGGATTACTTTGAGTTTTAATTTTTTGACTAACTCATCGTAGGCGGCACGATTTTCTTTTTCCAAATAGCGCAACAAACGGCGGCGCTGGCTGACTTTGCGCAACAATCCGCGACGCGAGGAGAAATCTTTTTTGTGTTCTTTCAAGTGATCAGTCAGATCCAAAATCTCGGCCGATAAAATAGCGATCTGCACTTGCGGCGAACCAGTATCGCCTTCATGCGTGGCGTATTTTTTAATGAGCACATCCTTCTGTTGCTTGGTCAACATAAATTCGTATTCTTACGCAGGGCTATCACGCTTTCAACTCGATCGCCACTGCTTAAAGAATCGTTTAATAATTATGCCGAAATCCTATCATACCCTGTACAAAAACGCAAGCGTAAGGTAAAATGCGTACATTCCCCCTGTAGTTTAATGGATAAAAACAATAACAGTATCGTGCCACATTTGCCCCTGTAGTTTAATGGATAAAACTACGGACTTCTAAGCCGTTGATCGAGGTCCGATTCCTCGCGGGGGCAAATGTGGCACGATACCACAAAGGAAGGTTCTCCGCGACGCATCTGCCCCGAGCAGATCGCGCGGATACGCGCACGCCCTAAAGGGCGATGACGCGGAGATTCCTCTCGGGGGGACCAGATAATTTTACTCAAAAAATATTTCAGATTATGATAAAGCAACCAATACGACGACCATTGTAATTCAAAGGCGGAGAATCGGTTTAATAAATACTTAAAACCGTTCCTCTTCCCTTTAAATTTATAATGAGGTATACTTAACTTAACTTAATATATGCCTCTCGTAAATTGCGCTTTCTGCAAAAAATATTTTCATGCCAAGCCAAGCTGGCTAAAACGTGGTTGGAGCAAATATTGTTCAAGACGATGTCTTAATTCTGGCCAAAAAAAAGGTAAGGAATTTCCTTGCTTGACGTGTGGTAAACTAACTTATAAAATTCCGCGTGATATTCGCCGATCAAAAAATAAAATATATTTTTGCACTAAAAGATGTAATACGTTATGGCGCAATAAACTGTATGTAGGAGAAAAACATGGAAACTGGATTGACGGACAGAACGCCTATCGAAACATACTAGAACGACATGATCCTACTAAAAAATGTAACCGCTGCCATTTGACTGACAAACGAGTTTTAATAGTCCATCACCTAGATAAAAATCGAACAAACAATAATGTTTCAAATCTAGTGTGGCTCTGCTGTAATTGTCACTTTCTCATTCATCATGAAAAAACAGAAGAAGAAAAATTCATAAAAAAATTACGTAATGGTGCCCATGGTGTAATGGTTAACACTTGAGGTTGTGGTCCTCATGATCCGGGTCCGATTCCCGGTGGGCACCCCAGACAAAAATCCGGAGTTTATGCTCCGGTTTTTTGTTTTGCCTATTCCACCGTCAAAACGCCTTTCATCCCCAGGGCGCGGTGATTACCAACCGAGCAGTAGTATTCGAAATTACCGGCTTTGTCCGCGGTGAAGGTAACTGTTTCTTCTTCGCCACTGTTGAGACGTTTCGTGGCCACATTAAATTCATCCAGGCGCCAATCATGCAGACCTTCGACATTTTTGAAGGTGATTTTTACTTGATCGCCTTTTTTGACCGCCATGGCGGCCGGCGTAAAAGAAAAATTGGCACCACTCACGGTAAACTCTTTAACCGCGGTCGGGGCCGGAACCGCCGGAAGAGTTCCCGGCGTTGGAGCAGAAATTGTTTCGGGCTCGACACTCGGGGTTGGAGTTGAGGTTGGGGTTGGTTCAGAAAGCACAGGGGGTGTTGTCACCGCCTTATTTGTTTCATCAACTACTTCCAGCGGTGCGGCAACATAATTTTTATACGTCAACCAACCGATACCCGCGAGCAACCCGACGACTGCCGTAATAATAAATGCGCGATTGTTCATATATATCTCCTATCCTAGCACACTATTAAAAAACACGCTAGAATAATTTTGACTTTTTGTGGCGTGACCGATATTATCTGGACATGAGGATTGCTTCTCAACTCCTAGTGCAGTGTCTATCCACCGAAGGTGTGCGGTATATTTTTGGCGTGCCGGGAGAAGAAAACACTGGATTTCTCGAAGCGGTACGAACCTCGAATATACAGTTTATCACCTGTCGACATGAACAAGGGGCCGCTTTCATGGCTAATGTTTGGGGACGCTTAACGGGCAAAGCCGGCGTTTGTCTCTCCACCCTCGGCCCGGGCGCGACTAATTTAGTCACCGGTGTGGCGGACGCCAATTTGGATCACGCGCCCCTAATCGCCCTCACCGGCCAAGGCGCGCGCAATCGTTTGCATAAAGAATCACACCAAGCGATTGACAGCGTGCAATTAT
The DNA here is from genome assembly GCA_964491085.1 of uncultured Gammaproteobacteria bacterium. GTDB lineage: Bacteria > Patescibacteriota > Patescibacteriia > CAZBFB01 > CAZBFB01 > CAZBFB01. The sequence continues at coordinate 7,000 of CAZBFB010000025.1, forward strand.
TCGCGCCGATTACCAAATGGTCCGCCCGCATCATGCAAGCCGATACTATTCCGGAAATCGTGCGCAAAGGATTCAAACTAGCGGAAATGGAAAAACCCGGCGCGGTGCATATTGAAATGCCGGAAGATGTGATGGACGAACCGATTGCGTTAGAACCCATTGAACCGATTCGCGTGCGTCGTCCGGCGGCGGATCACAAAGCTTTGGTGAGTGCGCTGGCCATAATTCGCTCGGCAAAAAAACCGCTCGTGCTCGCGGGCAACGGTGCGATCAGAAAACGCGCCTCGGCCCAACTCAACCAATTTTTACAGCTGACCGGTTTCCCCGTCGTCACAACATTCATGGCCAAAGGCGCGGCCACGGGTATTCCTCCAGAACAAAATTTAGGTACGGTCGGTTTGAAAAGTCGCGATCACGTGGCGTGCGTGTTTGACGCGGCTGATCTGGTCATTACCATCGGCTATGATTTGAATGAATACGCGCCCGCCGCCTGGAATTCCGATGGTACTAAACCAGTTGTCCATATTGATTTTACACCGGCGGAAGTTGACCAGGCATATCATCCACAAGTTGAAGTAGTTGGTGATATTGCCAATATCATTTGGGCGTTGAACCAAATGCTTGTACACGAATCGGTAACACGTCCGAACTATCACCTACCACACAGCCGACAAATCAAACAGATGCTCAACACGCGCGATCACGATGAATCGTTTCCGTTAAAACCGCAACGCATCGTGGCCGAGCTACGCGCCGCGCTCGCGCCGGAGGATATTTTGATTTCCGATGTCGGCGCGCACAAGATTTGGATCGCACGACATTATCCGGCGCTCCAACCCAACACCTGCATCATCTCTAACGGTTTCGCGTCGATGGGCATCGCCTTGCCCGGCGCGATCGGCGCCAAACTGGCTTGCCCCGAACGCACGGTTATTGCCGCCACCGGCGATGGTGGTTTTCTGATGAATGTGCAAGAATTAGAAACGGCGGTGCGTTTGAAACTGCCGATCATTATCCTGGTCTGGAATGACGGCCGCTATAGTTTAATCGAATGGAAACAAAAAAATGCCGGCTTGCCCCCGTTTGGCATTGAATTTGGTAATCCTGATTTTGTAACCTTGGCGGAGAGTTTTGGAGCGCTGGGGCTACGCGTTGAATCCGCCGGCTCATTACGAACAATACTGGAACGAGCCAAACAAGAGACCACCCGCCCGGTCGTAATTGATTGCCCGGTCGATCGCACCGAAATTGAAAATTTGACTAAAGAGTTGCAGAACATGAAATGCGATATCAACCATTCGACTTCGCTCAGGGAATAACTTATGAACACACTTTCTTTTCTTCTCGCCAACAAACTGGTAGCGCGTAATGCCACGCGCGTGGTGATTAATCCGTACACGCAAGAAATTGTTGGTGCGGCCGCATTGCCGACGGAGGAAGATATTGCCGCGGCGTTAACCGCCGCGGCGCAAGCGCTTAAAGCATATCGTTTATTTCCCGCGTTCAAACGCGCGGCCGCGCTGACGCAGATTGCGCAGGGCATCAGCGAGGATCATGAAGCGCTCGCCCAGCTGATTACCAACGAGACCGGCAAAACGATTAAAGACAGTCGTGTTGAAGTAACGCGCGCGATTGAAACTTTCACCCTCGGTGCCGAAGCCGCGCGGGCCATGGACGACGAGATGATCTCGCTTGATCACGGCCCGGGTTTTGAACACATGCGCGCCATCATTCGCCGCGTACCCAAAGGAATTGTATTTGGTATTGCGCCGTTTAACTTCCCGCTAAATCTGGTCGCGCATAAACTCGCTCCCGCGATCGCCTGCGGCGCGCCGATTATTTTGAAACCGGCGTCAAAAACGCCGCTCATTGCTTATCGTCTCGGTGAGATTATCAGCGCGTGCGATTTACCCGCCGGATCGGTCAGCATGTTACTCGCTTCACACGCGCAATCCGATCACATCATGACCGACGAACGCGTTCGTGTCGTTACCTTCACCGGCTCGCCCGCGGTCGGCTGGAATTTGCCGGCAAAACTGCCGGGCAAAACCGTATTGCTCGAACTCGGCGGCAACGCGGCGGTGATCGTGGACGAAACGGCCGACCAAGTTGACGCGACTGAAAAAATTGTCAAAGGCGGATTCACCGCCAACGGCCAATCCTGCATTTCCGTACAGCGAGTATATGTTCACGACAGTATCTATGCGGACATGCGCGATCGATTGGTAACGCGGACACAAAAATTAATTATTGGCGATCCCCGTTTAGACACAACCGACATTGGCCCGCTAGTGGAAACGGACAGTGTAAACAAAATCAAACAACGGCTGGAAGCGGCCGTCACGGCCGGTGCGACCATTTTGACCGGTGGAGTTTTTCAACAACAAACGCTTCTTCCCACAATCATAGAAAACGCGCCGCCCGAACTCGAACTGTGCACCCAAGAAGCGTTCGCGCCCTTGATTATTCTATTTCCCTTTACTACACTGGAAGAAGCAATCGCTGGCGTCAACCATTCCGTCTACGGTCTGCAAGCCGGACTGTTCAGCAATTCACTCGCCAATATCCGCAGCGCGTTTGACGAACTTGAAGTCGGCGGCTTGATGGTCAACAACGCCTCCAGCTTCCG
>CAZBFB010000026.1:0-17056 GCA_964491085.1 uncultured Gammaproteobacteria bacterium
ATTAACCAGCCGGCGAGGGCGGAGGCGGCGATGGATTGAGACCAGGCGTTGGCCGGCGTTAAGGTTGTTAGTAAAAGCGACAAGGCAATACCGATGGCCAATACGCCTTCAACCAATCCCAACAAAGCGCCCCCCAACCGATCAATCGTCGGCACCATTGGCACCACCCGCAAAATTTTTTGACCAAGATGTAATAACAAACCAAAAGTGCGCGCGGCGATAAAAAAAATCGCGACAAAGGCAATCCCCTCCGCCGCCGGCGTGTACCCCAACACCAACGGACTAATATAGATGGCTACGGATTTATACAACAATCGCCCCAACAACAATCCCACGTGCAATCCCACGATTGAGCCAACCGCGTGAATCAAACCCATGAACATGTTCAGGGCAATGAAGAGGAGAAGGATGAGAATGAGAATGGCGTCGAGAATCAACATAATGCAAAACAATTGTTAAATTGTTCAATTGCTCAATTGTTTTGGATCAAAAATTTACCCCTAACATTTTAACAATTGAACAGTTGAGCAATTATTCTAGAGTCTCGGAAACAGCGCTTCTCCCCGCTTCACCTGATGTCCGCTCTGGAGTGCGCCCCCGGCCACCTTTTCATTATAACTCTTTTCTTTTTCCGCCGCACGCTCATCGGCATTGGGAAATAATTGTTCAAACATTTTCTCGGCCGTGGTTGGTAAAAACGGCGAAATCATCCAGGCCAAATGTCGTAACGCTTCGAGCGCGTGCCACAACACTACTTGGCGCTTCTCCGCTGACATGGTTTTGCTCCAAGGTTTATTGGCCTCGAGTTGTCCGTCCAAATTACGAACAACATTTCCCACAATCGCATAGGCGCGATCCAGCCGATATGTATTCATGAATCCGCTAAAGTCATCCCAAAAATGTTTAGCATCCATGGCGGCGAGCTCCTCTGTCGCCGTTGGTTTGGTTACACCATACTGCTCCACCAACTGTAAAACGCGCGCCGTCAAATTCCCGATACCATTAGCCAGTTCAGCCGAATACCAAGCCCGAAAGCGTTTTTCGGTGTAGTCGCCATCTTCAAATGTCGCCACCGCACCGACAAAAAATGAACGCACCGCGTCAACCCCGTACTGCTCAACCAGCACAAACGGATCAATCACGTTGCCAATACTCTTAGACATTTTTTCGCCGCCCACGGTAATGTAATCATGCACCACAATTTTGTTCGGCAAACGCAAGCCGGCCGAAAGCAACATGGCTAGCCAATAGACAGCATGAAATCGAATTACGCCCTTGCCGATCAGATGCACAATTTCGCCGTTGATATCTTGCCACCACACTTTAAATTTTTCTTCATCCGCTCCATAACCAGCCGCGTTGATATAATTTGCCAAAGCATCAAACCAAACATACATAATCTGCTCCGGATCATTGGGTACGGGGATACCCCAACCGCGTGCTCGGGCAGATGATCGCGAAATACTGAAGTCCTCCAAGCCCGAACGAATAAAAGACAAGATTTCATTTTTGCGTTTATCCGGAATAATCGCTACCTGATCAGACGAGATTAACTGCTCCAGTTTTTCTTGATAGCGCGATAAACGAAAAAAATAATTTTCTTCTTGCACACGCTCGAGCGGCCGCTTGTGCTCGGGACAAATACCGTCGGGAAATTCCGCTTCATTATAAAATGCTTCACAACCCACGCAATACAAACCCGTATAATTTTTTTTATAAATATCATCCTGATTACAACGCGACCACAATTGTTGCGCGCCTTGGCTGTGGCGATCCTCGCGCGTGCGGATAAAATCGGTGTTGGAAATTGTGAGTCGATTAGTAAGATCGCGAAATACTTGCGCGTGCTCATCAACAAACTGGGCGGTGTCTTGCCCGGCGCTTTCGGCCGCTTGAACATTTTTCAATGCGTTATCATCGGTACCAGTCACAAAAAAAACATAATCGCCTTTCAGTCGGCGCCACCGCGCAATTACATCACCCAAAATCAACTCTTGCGCAAAGCCCAAATGCGGCTTGGCATTAACATACGGAATCGCCGTGGAAAGATAAAAATGTGATGGCTTCATAACAATTTAGGTTAGCATACAAAGGTATGACTTGACAAGACTAGCCACTTGCTCTAATATACACTAGCGGTACAAAAACTAGATTCGAAACATGGCAGTCCTCGTGGAATGCCGAACGATTCTGGCAATGGCCGTAAGGTTCTTGGCGTAGATAAAGTGCGGGCAGTACGGTGATGCTTGTGGTCATCCCTCCTTCCGCAAGTGCCATCAAAGCCGCACCATTCTCACCAAGAAGACCTTGAGCTCGTTTCGAAAATTCCTACAGCCGGCGTCGCGCGACGCCAAAGCATTTGCTGTCGGTTTCTAGAGACGAGCTTTTTTTATTTGTGCCCACGCACCACCACCACATACTCCCCGCGCGGAGTTTCTGGTTTTAATCGTTCTAATACCGCACCAATCGTACCGCGATAAATCGTTTCGTGTAATTTGGTAAGCTCGCGCGCGACCATAATTTCACGATCGGTGCTAATCTCTGCCAGTGCGGTTAGCGCTTTCATTATCCGATGCGGTGATTCATAGAACACAACGGTCTCCGCGCGTTCCAACAATTCTTTAAAAAAACCGGCGCGCTGTTTTTTCACTGGTGGAAATCCTAAAAAAACAAATTGTTCAGTGGGAAAACCGCTCACCGACAGAGCCGCGATGGCGGCTGAAGCGCCCGGAATCGGTACTACCTTAAGATCCGGCAGGGAAAATAAAAGTTCACTAATCAAATAATTACCCGGATCGGAAATACCCGGCGTGCCCGCGTCCGTCACCAGCGCCACGGATTCGCCTTGAGCCAAGAGCCCGGCTAGGCGCACAATTTTACTCGCGTCACTGTGTTGATGATAGCTTTCCAACGGTGTGGTAATGTTAAATTTTGCCGTGAGTTTTTTTGTCACTCTAGTGTCTTCACAAAAAATACGACTCACATTTTTCAGTGTGACTTGCGCGCGCGCAGTCGTGTCACTAAGATTACCGATCGGCGTAGCCACAATAAATAATGTACCGGGCATACATAGCGGTTTAGCTGGCTGGCTAGATTCTTTGACTAAAGATAAACTCTTGACTTACGCGTCGAGCTGGCGATTGCTATCGAACACTTCGCGCAACAACACGGCCAACGCCGTAGCCACCGGTATGGCCACGATGGCACCGATAATGCCGGCCACTTTGGCTCCAACCAAAATGGCCACAATGATCACGATCGGATTCAAACCAACTGTCTTGCTCATCACCCGCGGTACCAACACATGATTTTCCAACTGTTGCACCACAATGTACAAAATCAAGGTCAAGAGTCCTAACAACGGCGACTGGGTAAAAGCAATAAAAATTCCGGGAATAGCGCCAGCAATTGGCCCGAGATAAGGAATCAGTTCGGTGATAGCCGCGATCAGTGCCAATACAAGCGCAAATTTCACGCCCAAAACTTCGAGACCGATCAAAACCAGCACACCAACCGCCAGCATCAAAATCAACTGTCCGCGCAACCACAAAGAAATCCGATCTTGCATAGCCGTGAGCAATCGCATAACATAGGCATGATACGTCCGCGGCGCCAACGACTGCACCACGCGCGACAAGCCATCGTCTTCCAACAACATATAAAATGTTAGGACGAGAATACCAAAAAACATAATAACTCCACCGACAATTCTGGTCACCGTGTTGACAATATCGCCGGTGGCATCCGCTAATTGATTTCCCCAATCTTGCAAAAGAGTATGAATGCCCTCACCAAAGTTGGCTTCGAGTGGTTGGCGAAAACCGGAAAATGTGTCAAGAAAACGATTGTAAACTTGCGGAAAATTAATTGCCAACTCACTCACCTGCACCGTTAACGCCGGAATCAACAAAGCCACGGCCGCACTCACTACGGCCAGCGCTGCCAAATAGACGATCAAAATTCCGACCCAGCGAGGCATGTGCCAACGCTCAAACCATTCCACGGCCGGCAAAATGGCCGCGGCAAAAATAATTGAGACAAACAAAATGGCCACAATGTCGCGAATGACATACAAAAATAACAGAGCTAACACGACGAGAAACAATTTGAGAATTGAGACGGTTGAGATCTCAATGGTGGTGGATTTTGGTTCGGGCATAATTTATAAAACTATTAATATCAACAAATATCGCGAGTGGAGCGAGCAAATATCAATCATTATCTGATACTTGTTGATACTCCTAGATACTAGCTTCGCGATACTGGTAGATACTCGTTGTTTTTGTGTTTAAAAATTAAGGAGTATCTTTTTATATTTCTGGATATCAATCTTCGGCCCGATAATCGCCAAGGTCGCTTTAGCTGGTTTAAAAATTTTCTTCGCCACGGCTTGCACTTGCGTGGCAGTTACCGCCGCGATGTGTTTGAATTGTTCTTCCGGTTCGGTAATTTTTCCGGCCAGTACCAAACCGTTGGCATAGGTTTGCGCCACGTTTTCTGAATCCTCAAGAGATAAAGTTTTCTTGCCAATTAAGTAATCTTGCGCGCGCTTGAGTTCGGCTGGGCTCACGCCTGTCTGCGCGGTTTTTTTCAATTCTTGCACGATCACTTTCAACGCGGGCTCGACCCGAGCGGCATCCAAACCGGAGTGAATGAAAAAATTACCGGCGTCATGATAACTCGCGATCGAAGCGCGAATGAAATAACACAACCCGCGACGCTCGCGCACTTCGGTAAACAAACGCGACGACATGCTGCCGCCCAAAATCGTAGCCAACACACCGGCGGCATAGCGATCTTTGGCCGTGTACGAAAATCCGCCTTCAAAACCCAATCCCAACTGTACTTGTTCGAGTTTTTTTTCTTTGGCAAAAATTTTTGGCGCGCGCTGATTATGCCGATACGCCGGAAATTTATTAACCGACGGCTTCATGCGTAGTCCTTCGCCGCCGAACAATTCCGCAATCGTAGCACGCAATTCATCGCGCACATCGCCGGAGCAAATCACCGCTAGATTGCGCGGCGTGTAATGAGTGCGCACAAAATTCATCACGTCTTGACGCTTGACCGAACCGACCCGCTGTTTGTTGCCCGCGATTTTCCAACCCAGCGGCGTATCGCCATACATTGTTTCTTCAAAAATATCTTCCAGCTCCATCAGCGGATTTTCGTCGTACATTTTTATCTCTTCAAAAATCACCAGCCGTTCACGCTCGAGCTCTTCACTTTTGAACAACGAATGAAACAACATGTCGCGCAAAATATCCGCCGCCTCATGCGCCCGATCCGAGCGCAATTTGATGTAATAGCCGGTGTGATCTTTGTTCGTAAAGGCATTATACTCCGCACCGTACCCATCGAGCGTTTCCGCGATCATTTTTGTTTGCGGCCGCTTTGTCGTACCCTTAAACATCAAGTGCTCCACAAAATGCGACAACCCATTCGTCCGCCGATCTTCATACCGCGAACCAACCTTAACCAAAATCAAAATCGTAACGGACTTAGCCCCGTCGAGCGGGATAGTAACCAACGGAATACCGTTACGGAGAGTAGTGAGATGATACATAATTAACGCAAAACACAAAACGAAAAGCGCAAAATAACAGCGAAAAAATTAAAATAATATCTTTCTATTTTACATTTTGGATTGTTGTTTTTCATTTTACGCTTTTAGTTTTACGCTTAAATAATCTTTCAGCTCGGCGATTTTTATTCGTTCTTGCTTCATCGTATCCCGATCTCGAACCGTTACGGCGTTGTCTTCAAGCGATTCAAAATCAACCGTCACGCAGTAGGGTGTGCCGATTTCGTCTTGGCGGCGATAACGCTTGCCGATGGATTGCGTGGCATCGTACTGGACGGCAAATTCTTGGCGTAAATCCGCGGCCAATTTCTGCGCGACCGAACTTAATGCTTCTTTTTTTGACAACGGCAAAACCGCCACTTTGATCGGCGCCATCCATTTCGGGAATTGTAACACCACCCGGGTTTCGCTCTCGCCGGCAGTCGTCGTTGGCGCATCTTCTTCGTGATATGCTTCGAGCAACGCGACCAACACCGAACGCGACAATCCGAATGCCGGTTCAATCACGTGAGGAATAAACGCTTCGCCCGTTACTGCATCTTTGTACTGCAAATCTTGCCCGCTCGCTGACGCATGACGCGCCAAATCAAAATCCGTGCGATAGGCCAAACCGTATAATTCTTTTTGCCCGAACGGATAATGATACTCAATATCAATCGTACGCTTTGAATAATGCGCGCGTTCACCGTCTTCAATTTCGTGGTACACTAATTTTTCGTCGCGCACACCCAAATCTTTGAGCCATAATTTCATTTCGCCGAGCCAATATTCAAACCATTTTTCCCATTCATCGGGTCGAACAAAATATTCAAACTCCATCAAATCAAATTCGCGCGTCCGAAAAATAAAATTACCCGGCGTGATTTCGTTGCGGAACGCCGTGCCGGCTTGCGCAATCCCAAACGGTAATTTCAAACGCATCGTTTCTTGCACATATTTAAAATCCACAAACATGGCCTGCGCCGTTTCCGGCCGTAGATACGCGACCAGGCCGTTCTCTTGCACCGGCCCGATATGAGTTGAAAACATCATGTTGAATTGTCGCGCGGCAGTCAGCTCGCCGCCGCACGTTTGCGCATGATCTTCCGGAATCATATCCGCCCGAAAACGTTCTTTGCATTTTTTACAATCTACCAGCGGATCCGAAAAATTTTGCACATGACCGCTCGCCTCCCATACTCGTGGATTCATGATCAACGCCGCATCAATACCGACCATGTCGTCGCGCGTTTGCACAAATCGTTTCCACCAACGTTGCCGAATATTATTTTTCAACTCAACGCCCAACGGCCCGTAATCCCAGGAGTTTGCCAACCCGCCATAGATCTCCGATCCGGGAAAAATAAACCCACGCCGTTTCGATAAGCTAACTATTTTATCCATCAAGTCATCTTTATGCATATATTGCTTGCCCCGTTAGTATTTGTTTCTGACATTCCATTATCTTATCAGGTTATGCTTAAAAATACAATCAAATTATCCCTCCCGACTACTTTTCCACAACCGCTCTTGCCTGTTCGGGCAATGTTCGTTATAGTAGTAGTATATGATACTAACAAAAAAACAAAAACACTTGCTGGATGCTATCCGCCAATTTATTACTACCGAAGGGTACGCGCCGAGCGTGCGTGAGATTGCCGCGGCGGCCGGACTTTCTTCCCCCGCGACCGTGCATGAGCACCTGTCTAACTTGCGCGGTAAAGGATACATTACTTTCCAAGACGGACGCGTACGCACCGTTGAAGTGATCACACCGCAACGCGAAGAACATTTTAGCGCCATGTCGGTCATGATTCCGTTGGTTGGTTTGATCGCGGCCGGTGAACCGATCGAGGCGATTGAAACGCAAGAAATGATCGCCGTGCCGAGCAACATGGTGGTGAACGCCGCCAATACCTATGTTTTGAAAGTCAAAGGCAACTCTATGATCGACGACGGAATTTTGGATGGTGATTTTGTGGTCATCGAACGCAATCCGTCACCGAAAAACGGCGATATCGTTGTCGCTCTGCTTGATAATCAATTTGCCACGCTCAAACGCTTCTACCGCGAAAAAGATCGCATCCGCCTGCAACCCGCCAACTCTGCCCTCTCCCCCATCTACGTAAAAGACCCCCTCATCCAGGGAGTCGTCCGCGCCGTGATTAGAAATTTTCAAAAAATCAGTAACTCGTAATTATAATTAACCGAAAATCAAAAAAATCGTGTACAAGTTACCAGTTACGGATTACCCGTCTCGACTCGGCCGATCCGAGGCGGACGAGTTACGGTTATGTTTTCCCCTGTAAACGAATCCTTGGCGGTTAATTGCCAATCACCAAAACTACTGCCGGAGGGGTTGCGCACGACTAGAGCACGCGCTTCGAGTGGTTTATCCGTCCCCACATACGCCGGCAACCAATTGATGCGCCAATGAATTAGGCGAGTGGCTTCGTCATAGGTAATCGCGCCGGCGCCAACCTCACCGCCATTTTTCCACGTTGCTCCCGCGAGCAAAGGAATTGTCATATCAACATTCTCAATCCGATTGGAACCGTTTTGAATACTCATCACCAACTCTTTGTCTGCGCCTTGCGGGTGTGACACCGCGGACATTTGCACAGCGCTTGTTACTTTGTGTGTTTGCGGCGGCGTCTCGCGCGCGATGCTAGTCTTTGCCCCGTCACGATCCATTGTGGCGGTCATACGCGCTTTAAATTCCACAAATATTTGTTCCGGTTTTGTGTTCCCGTCTGGCGCCTGAAATGAAGTTGGCATCGACCAGGAACCAGTCACGCGCAATTCTTGTTCCGGATCTACTGACCCACCGCCGAGCGCGGCGCTTACCCAAGTGAATACTTTAACCGTCTTACCGTTCTCTTGACGCTCTTGACTGGCTGGCGTTTTATCAAACTTCAAACCGTCCAACGCATAGCCATTACTCGAGATTGTAAATTCGAATAACACATCTTGCAAGGATACGGCTTGCGTGTTGGCAAGCGCCAGGGTGATTGGCAAAGTTTTTTGCCACTCGCCCAAATTCAAACTAAAACCAGCGGCCGGCGTGCCGCGATTCACGCTGTAATCGGCGCGATGTTGATATTGCACCACACCTTGAGCATCAACCGAGCCAACACCGGCGGAAAATTGCACCGGTGTATCACCATCCGGCACACGCCATGAAATCTGAATATTTTGTTTTTTGCGCGGTTCAATGGTTGGTATATCCCAAGAATTTAATCGCCCCGGAGCGGGCTTAAACGTAATCGCGGTAACATCTTTCGAAGAAGTCAAATCAAGGCGCAAACCAGTGAGTGTGTCTGCTGTAGTATTTTCATAAGACAAGGTAGTCGTGATGGTGTCCCCCGGCAGAGCTTTGTCCGGCCCATCCCAAGATACACGCACCGCCGGCTCCCCCAAACGCACCACCACATTAGCGGTTTTAGTGAGCAATAAAGAAAAACCTTCCAGCTGGTAACTAACGGTGGCCAACAAATCTTTAGTTTCACCGGCTTGGCCGACAAATCGCCAGGTAGTATTAATCGTGCTGGCGCGACGCGGTTCAATCGTACCCAATGACCAGTCCACCACCGCTTGACCGGATCCGGCTGGTTGCGCTTTGACAAACTGAACACCGCCCGGGCTGCGGATGCTTAACCGGGCACTGTGAATCGCGTTACTTTCATTATTTTTTATTTCCAAATTAAATGCCACGTCTTTGCCAATGGGCACCGCGTCAGCCACATCGCTCGTAATCGCCACTCTTTCACCAAACCCACTCACCCGCGTGTCGCCGCCAAAAATTGCTACGCTGGCCAACAAGCCCGCCCCGATAATCAACAACAAAAAGAAAATCAGCGCCACGGTTTTGCGCCCACTGCCTTTTGGTTCCTTACGATCAAACCGCGAAAAATAAGAACGATCGTGCTCCGAACCAAAAATTTTTTCCCAAGAAGATGAATGTGCCATACCCAAACGTAAAATGTAAAGCGAAAAATGCAAAACAACAACTCAAAATTTAAAGTTTATTCTTCCCCTTTAGTGTTATGATGCTAGCACCGAGAATATTAGCGAACTCGATTGTTTCTTTTAATAAAACATTAGCTTCGTTTCTATCTACTTTTAGTTTTTCGTTGTTGTTTTGCATTTTTCGCTTTACGCTTTTAGTTCATTTTTGCCTCAAGATGATACTTAGCAAACTTCACCAACCATTGAAACACCGCCGGATCGGCCGAGACGGTTTTTCCGGCCAGCACTCGACACAAATTTTGCCAGTCATCGGCTAGCAATGGCTCAGCGGCCAGCGGATGCGCACAGTACTCATGAAAAATCGCGCCATCAGTCAAGGAAAACAGCACCGCTACTTTTCGATCAACTGGCTGGTGGCAGGTACGACATTGATCCAAAAGCGGCGCAATACCGCTAATGGTTAGTACTTGAGCTATCAATCCAAACAAGGGCAATAAAAATTCAGCGGTGCGTTGGTTAATATCTTGTACTGCTTTATCCAGTGAAGCAAATAGTCGCCTGGTATCCGCCACATCTGGACGCGCCAGGCGCACTAACGCACAAGCCACCGCCACCGCCCGCTGGCGCGTGAGTAGGGCACGATCAAAACGCAATCGCTCTTCTAAGCGTGCTTGTGTGACATAGCGCGTCATGCCTCGAGCCGCCACTGTCAAAATCGTGCGATCAAACACCAAGGCGTGCGGCCGTAATTTTGAACTCACCGTGCGCGCGCTCCGCACAACATATTCCTGCAATCCTTCGTGTTCAGTAAAAACTTCTAATTTCAAATCTCGCTCCCGCCACGGCGCTTCCCCCATAACAATCGCTCGAGTAGTGAAATAAGAGACGGACATAGGGAGAAAAAATTACCAAATTTCTAATTTATAAATTTCCAATTAAATTCAAATTAAATATTTGGCAATTTGGTAAATTGGAAATTTGGTAATTTATTTACTAATCCCTATCTCCACATTCTCCCCCCCCACCTTCACTGCCGCCGTTACACCGCCGCCGGCGACGCGCTCGATATCGGTAACTGATAATTTTCGTTTCAGCTCATCCGCAAATAGCGTGATTGCTTGATCAACCAACCCGTGTCCGGTCGGGACGAACAGCGTTACCGGCTCACCCGGTTTTAAGCCCGCTTGTTTGCGCAAAGCGTTCACGCCGCGCAGAACTTCGCGTGTTGCCCCTTCAACCCGCAACTCATCCGTCAACTCCAGATCGAGTTTTATTTCTTTACCGACGATCACCTGTTTTACATTTACTTCCTCTTTGATCAAAGCTAAATATTCCGGCGCTAATTCTTTGTCCACGGTCAGTGCTGACAACACTTGCCGAATAGGCATGCTGGCCGCCGCGCGTTGCTCGAGCGCAATCGCCACCACATCACGAACGCTTTGCATGGTGGTAATAATTTGTTCAGGGGGGACAGCGGGGGTTACCGGCCAATCTTCCAAATGCACGGATTCTTTTTCACCGCCGCCCACGCGATACATACGCTCGGTTACAAACGGAATAAACGGCGCCAACACGATTGCCAACGTGCGCAGGACATACTGAAACACCGCTAAACATTCTTGATCGCCCGCTTTCAAACGATCGCGCGAACGCCGCAAGTACCAGGTGGAAAAATCATCAAAAAACTTTTCCAACAATTCCGTAGCCGGAGCAGTCAGATGCGCTGCGATACTTTCCGTCACCCTTATTTCCACTTCCGCTAACCGTGCCAAAATCCAGCGATCAAGAATATGCCAGAGTATATCCCCCACCTGACCTCCCCCTTCTCGAGAAGAGGGAGGAAAGTTAATTAATTTTTCCTCCCTCTGTACTCGGGGGGAGGTTAGGTGGGGGGGTGTATTTTGTAACAGTTCAAAAAACGTGTACACGTTCCACAGCACTAATATTTTTTTGCGTATGTCGTCGCCCGAACTATAGCCAAACCGCAAATTGCGATCAATCGCGCCGGATAAATACATCCAACGCATCACATCCGCGCCCATTTTTTCCACGGCGTCGTCAAACCAAATCGCGTTGCCCGTGCTTTTATGCATCGGCTGGCCTTTTTCATCAACCACCGTCATGTAGGTCAAAACATTCTGGTACGGCGTTTTATTTTCCAGCGTGACCGCCATAAACAGCAACGTGTAAAACCACAATTTAACCTGCGGCACGCTTTCACACACGAGCTGGGCCGGAAACCATTTTTCCCAATACGGTCGATCGGAAAAATAATTAAGTGTGGAAAACGGAACGATACCGGCATCCAACCAGCAATCGCCCACATCAGGAATTCGCGCAACTGTTTCAGCGCATTTTTTACATTTTATTTTTATCGCATCAATCCATGGCCGGTGCAATTCCGGTAGCGCATCAACCGCGGCGGGGTCAACCGCGCGTTCTTTTAATTCCGCGCGTGAGCCGATGACATTCAATTCGCCGCAAGCACACGGATAAAACGGTAAAGCCAAGCCCCAATAGCGTTTGCGCGAAATCGGCCAGTCGCCCATGTTGTCGAGCCAATCCTGCATGCGTTTGCCTGCTCCTTCCGGCAACCACTGCGCCGCCAGAGCGGCTTGTTTCATGCGCGGACGAATTTCAGCGGCAGTGATAAACCACTCGGCGGACACGCGGAACAAGAGCGATGTTTTACAACGCCAACAAATCGGATAACTGTGGGTAATTGTGTCCGTGGCAAATAAAATATTTTTCGCTCGCAATTTTTCCGCGATCTCACCATTCACATCGCCGGCAAACTTTCCCGTCAAATCACCAAACCCGGAGCGATACACCCCGAACTCATCAATCGGATCAATCAAACCAAGCCCCAAGCTCGCCCCCAGAGCATGATCTTCTTTCCCGCACCCCGGCGCGATATGCACAATGCCCGTACCCTCTGCTTGCGAAACTTCGTCCCAGGCGACGACATTATGCCCTGAGCTTGTCGAAGGGTCGCCCTTCGACTGCGCTCCGCTTCGCTCAGGGAATAAACTTTGCACCGCCTCCAACTCATCGAACGGTCCGACGTATTTTTTCCCTACCAATTCCGAACCTTTAACGGTCTCTAAAATTTCGTATTCATCAGTAATTACAGAAAGGCGATCTTTTGCTAACCAGAAAATCCCATCCCCCACCTGGCCTCCCCCTTCTCGAGAAGAGGGAGGAAAATTAATTAATGTTTCCTCCCTCTGTACTCGGGGGGAGGTTAGGTGGGGGGGAATTTTAATTTTAACATAATCAAAATTCGGGTTTACTGCCGCGGCGACGTTCGCGGGCAGAGTCCAAGGCGTCGTTGTCCAGACCAACAAAGCGGAATCTTCATCAACTAACGGAAACAAAACCGTTACGGCCGTATGTTTGAGATCGGCATACCCGCCGTCGGATAATTCGTGCTGCGAAATCGCCGTACCACAGCGCGGACACCACGGCACCACATCCGTCCCCTGCCGGATCCATCCTTTCTCGTGACACATCTGCAAAAAATGCCAAATTGCTTCATTATTTTCCTCGCTCATGGTGTAATACGAATTGTCCCAATCCATCCACTGCCCCAACCGCTGGGATTGCTCGGTTTGAATGGCGGCATATTTTTTCACGCGCGCGGCGCATGCTTCAGAAAATTTATCCAAGCCGTACGCTTCAATGTCATGTTTGGAATTGAAGCCCAATTCTTTTTCCACTTCCACCTCGACCCACAATCCCTGACAATCAAAACCGTTTTGATAGCGCTGATCAAATCCTTGCATCGCCTTCACGCGCTGAAAAAAATCTTTTAAAGTCCGCCCCCACGCGTGATGCACCCCCATCGGATTATTCGCCGTAATCGGCCCATCCAAAAACGACCACGGCGTCTTACCCTGATTCTGCGCGCGGCGCTTGGCGAAGATATTATTCTTCGCCCAACCGGCCAGCACTTCGTGTTCGTTTTTTATGAAGTCCATACTCTCTTTCTATTCTCCTCCCTCTTTAGCAAAAGGGGGAGGTTAGGTGGGGGATGAATTAATTATTTGAACAACTTTTTCCAAACACCCCGAAAGATTCTCTAGAATTTCTATATTAAGAAACCTTATTGTCTTTATCCCCTGACTGCAAAGATAGGCGTCTCGATTTTTGTCTTTTACTTTTGATACTTCGAGTTCAAAATGACTATCACCATCAATTTCAATCGCTAATTTAATTTGTGGAGCATAAAAATCAAGAATATATTTATCGATCACATACTGCCTTCTGAATTTTATACCCAGCTGATTGGATCTAATCTTTTGCCAAATTATTATTTCAGGCGCAGGCATATTACTACGCAAGCGCCGTTGAAACTTTTTTAAATGCGTTTGCATACTATCCCCCACCTGGCCTCCCCCTTTTGTTAAAGAGGGAGGAAAGATTAATTAAATGACTGGTTTCCTATTTTCCCATTTATCCTCTCAATCGCATCTTGTATCGCCTTGTTCCCCGGGTTCAAACGCAACAACTGTTCCCATAAAATACGGGCGGATACAAAATCACCAACCTGCTCACGCCAGCCGGCATAGGCGCTGACGATCGTATAGTTGTTTGGTAATTCTGCCACGCCGCGCTCAAACATCGCTTCAATGTCTGCTTTCGATCCCGGTACATAGGTCTGCAAAAATTCAGCCAGTTTCAAATAATGCTGTTCATAACTTTGATTATTAGCTAGCGCCCGTTCATAAGCCAAACGCGCTTTTACTAATTTTCCCATTTTTACATACACATCTCCCAAATTAGAAAATGACAAAGAATTTGTCGGACGCAAGGCACCGGCTGATTCATACGCAAAAGCGGCATCAGCCAAATTGCCTAATTGATATTCGGCAATACCTAAACTAATCCAGCTGTCAAAATCTTCGCCGTTGGCTTGAATTTTTTCTTTACTATCCTTGACTTGCTGGGTAAACCGGTCTTTCATTTCTGGCGACAAATTGACTGCTATATTTCTTTTTATCGGACTACCCGGGAGATACCCCTCACTCCAAGCATAGCCGGCCATAATTAACAAAACTAAAGCAACGGCTAAGGTGATGATAATGGGTTTACGAAAGGACATAGGGAGTAGGTTTTAGGTTAGTAGGTGCAGTAGATTTTAGAAATGCACTACCAGCAGTATACAAAAAACGACGACAAAAATCAAACACCCCCGGCCTCCGCCAACTGGCGAACCGGGGGTGTTGGTTGCTAACTAATCCGCTAGGCGGAAAAGCGAGCGTAGCGATCAACTATGATTAGGCAGACAAGCCCACATAGGTTGACGGCATGTCTTTCACTTTGAAACCGTTGGTCCAGTCAGTTGTAGTGTTTGAATGGGCGGTTGCAGAGCGATCAGACCAGATAAAGTCACGGTTAGCAGCCGTATCATCTACGGTACCTTCCGCTACTGGAACCGCTGGAGTACCTACTACAGCGGTAGAAGTACCGGCTACACGAGTCAAGAGAGAGTCGTTGGCGGCAACGGTCGCAACTGTACCCTTGATGGTATATGTTGCGGTTGCGCCAGCGGCAATGGTCTGTGCCGACGCCGGCTCAAAGCGGATGTTCGCGCCACCAGCGGCCAAGTTAGTAATGGTCAACGTGCCCGTTGAACCATCTACCAAAGTGGTATTAGCGGCATCAACCAGCTTCAAACTTGAAACAGCGGCCGTACCAGTACC
Source organism: uncultured Gammaproteobacteria bacterium (assembly GCA_964491085.1). GTDB lineage: Bacteria > Patescibacteriota > Patescibacteriia > CAZBFB01 > CAZBFB01 > CAZBFB01. Next base: position 15,238 of record CAZBFB010000026.1, read on the forward strand.
AGTCGTGATTGTGGTCGTAACGGTATCAGCATCGGTATCACCGATAGTAGCTGAATTCAAGCGACCGGTTACGTTGATAGTCAACTCGGTCCAATCAATGGAACCAGCTGAATCGGCCATAACCTGTACCAAGGCCATATCACGTTCACCCACGGTCAGCAAGGTTGATCCCGGAGCCACGGTTTTAATCGTCGGCTTGGTTTTGCGCAGGACCATGGGGTTACCGGCCACATCAGCGGCCAAAGCAGTCAAGGTTGTGGCCGAAGCCAAATCCGTGATGCTGGTCGTAGAATTACCGGCGCCATATGCTTGGAAGTTGCCCGTACCAGCGGCTTGTGTACCGGTGAAGTCCAATGTTACTCCCGGCTGATCTCCGGAGTCACCAGCTTCACCGCCAGCACCAACGCTAGCGATGTCAGCTTTGACGATCAAAACCGCATCGGAATTCTTAGAAATGACGAAATTCAATTCCGAGAAGTCAGCAAACCCGGCGGTTGCGCCATTGGCATTGAGTGAGACCGTTTTAGATTCCGTAGCCGTACCGGTTGTACCGGTCGGATAGGTTACGGTTACTGCCACGATAGCATCATCTACGCCATCAGCCGAAGAATTGATACGAAGTTTGGTAACTTTCATTTCTTCGTAGAGAGTGGTGAAGCGGTAGCGAGCCAATTCTACATTGCTCTGACCGCCAACCACGATCGCGGTAACTGGAGAAGCCGCATCGAGAGCCGCGGTGATTTCACCGGCGGTTTGGATGACTACGAAAGCCGAAGCGGCGGTTGCAGAAGCACCATTAGCATAGCTAGTGGCAGTTGAAGTTACTGTTGCACCGGATTCGTCTTGTGCCACAATATCCGTATTCACTGCCGCAATATCAAGCGCGATAGCGTCTTGAGATGCGGTTGATGGAATGTCGATTTGAGCTACCACGGTCTTACTGGCACCCTTCGGAATGACAATGTTCAAACCAGAGAAGGTAACCGTGGCCGGGGTAGCAAAATTGTTGGCACTTGAAGTCAATGCCTGATCAACACCGAATTGCACACCACCCACCAGCAAACGCACTTTGGATGCGAGTGTGTTGGCGGCAGTGTTGTTATCACCAGCTACATCTGACACCAAGAAAGTTGCGCCCACACCCGTCGGAGCACTGTCAACTTTGGTTGTCAATTTAATGGAAGTAATGGTAACAGCTGATCCTTGACCAGCGGTTAACGTGAAGCCAGCGGCATCAACGCCAGAAGCGCCACGAATAGCATTTTTGGTGGTCGGGCTAGCGGCCAAACCAACCGTCAAGCCAGAAGCGGCCAAGGTCATGTTATTACCGGTTTGTACCGTGGAAGGCACAATGTCGGAAATAAACTGATTGTTGTCAACGTTCTTAATACCGGTGGTGGTGGAGAATGAAGCGCCACCAGTCGTACCTAAGCGGGCAAAGTAGTTGCCCAAAGTGGTCGACGCGGTAGTACCAAGGTCAACGGTAACTTTGAAGTTACGCACTTGACCCGCCTTGAAGTTGTAACGATTGGTCGAAGCTAAACGCAAACCAGCGGCAGTGCCGATGTCTGTTAAGGGCCCTGTTAAGGACACGGACGCGGCATCAACCGGGCCGGCAATAACTTCTCCGGAAGCAACATCAGTTACTTTGAAGTCAGTATATTGGGCCAAGTCAGTATCCGAAGCATCCAAGTCGGTGGTGGAACGATGCAACTCAACAACTGTGCTCTGGACTTCAGCATTTACGCCAGAAGTCATGGAGAAGTTCATCAAATTAACATCATTCGAACCAACCGAGAAGGTGCTGGCTACCGGACCG
>CAZBFB010000027.1:0-6865 GCA_964491085.1 uncultured Gammaproteobacteria bacterium
TCAATCCTCCGGTATTGCAACGCTTCGGCGACGTGTTCACCCTGCACCAGTTCGCTGGCGGCCAGGTCGGCGATCGTGCGCGCCACTTTGAGCACGCGGTGAATGCCGCGGGCGGACAAACGCAAACGGTTGACAGCGCTTTCGAGCATCCGATCTGTCTCGACATCGAGTACACACAGCGTGCGAATCTCGCGCGGGCCCATGTCGGCGTTGGTGTGCAAATATGTACCAGCGAAACGCTCGCGCTGAATTGCGCGCGCAACGGTTACTTGTTCGCGCAGAGTGTGTGACGAAACGCGCTCACTAGTTTTGGTTTGCAGATCACGATACTTCACCCGCGGTACCGTAACAAACAAATCAAAACGATCGAGCATTGGGCCGGACAACCGTTTTTGGTACCGTGCAATATCACTGCCGGAACAAATGCACGAGCGCTCATCATCGCCCCAATAGCCGCACGGACACGGATTCTGCGCGCCGACCAACAACGCGCGAGCGGGATAGCGCACATGACCGGCGGCACGCGCCACCAACACCACGCCGTCTTCGAGCGGTTGACGCAAACTCTCGATCACATGACGCGGAAATTCCGGCAACTCGTCGAGAAACAAAACGCCGCGATGCGCCAATGAAATTTCACCCGGCCGTAAATTTACGCCGCCGCCCACCAGCGCCGGTAACGTGGCCGAATGATGCGGCGCGCGAAACGGCCGTTCCCGTTGCAAACCGTGTTCCGGAATCAAACCCGCCACCGAATAAATGCTCACCACATCCAACATCTCGTTCGCTTCGAGCGGCGGTAAAATTCCGGCGAGCGCTTTGGCCAACATGGTTTTGCCCGTACCGGGCGGCCCGGCCATCAACAATGTGTGGTTTCCGGCCGCGGCAATCACGAGCGCGCGCTTGGCCTGATCTTGACTGGCAATGTCGGCGAGATCAACGCCGATTTCCGTTTCCGGGCGCAGTACCGCCGGCGCCACGAACGGCGCGATAATTTCCTCTTTGCGCACATGTTTGACCACCGCCAAAAAATTTTCCGCGCCGAGCAAGCGCATACCCGACACCAATGATGCTTCCGCGCAATTCGCCCGCGGTAAAATAATTTGTTGAATCCCATGTTCCTGCGCCCAACGCACCATCGGCAAAACACCGCGCACCGGCCGCAAGGTGCCATCGAGCGCCAACTCGCCGAGATATAACGTCCAACGATCATCATCCGGCAAATTATTATCCGCCCGAATCAAACCGATCGCCATGGGCAAATCAAACAACGATCCCTCCTTGCGCACATCCGCCGGCGCCAAGTTAATCGTCACGCGCGTCCGCGGCAAAGTCAAACCGGAATTTCTAATGGCCGACCGAATTCGTTCCTTTGATTCATTCACCGCCGTATCCGCCAACCCCACAATCGTCACGGCCGGTAATCCCGGCGACACATCAACCTCAACATCAACCTGCATGGCCTCAAGACCGACAACGGTGGCGGAAGTGATACGCGAAAGCATACAAATAGTAAATTAAGAACTAAGTAAAGTAAGTAAATTAAGCTATCAATTCATGCTATTTTTGTGTTGGCTCTCAATCCAGCTACGAAGCATTTTACTTACTTCTTCTGCCAATATTATAACTTTCTGATATATTTCATCGTTGATATATTTCAAATCCCGTGCCACCAATAATTGATACTTCACTTCTTCCAGCGAAGCATCCGCCATATTATAAAAATGAATGCTATCGAGCACAGATCGCCTCTTAAAACCTTCGACAATATTTGAAGCAACCGAAATACCAGCTCGACGCACTTGAGACGCTAGACCGTATAATTCATATGCCGGAAAAACTTTTACAATACGATACACTTCCAAAACAAGCTGGTGCGCTTTTTGCCAAACTTGTAAATCTTTGAATGTCTTAATAGTACCAACAGCTTAGTTCTTAATTTACTTAGTTCTTAATTTACTAAAGATTGCGATTTCTCTTGCCACAAACTGTTCCGGCCGGCTGTATACCATTGTCCCGCGCGGGGTTAGTGCGACAAACGGCAAACCGGCTAATTCGCCCGTCAGCAAGGGTTGCAAAACAAAACCCAGCGCGAAAATATTTTTGAATAATTTATCCGGCATAAATTCTTTTTTTTGTCTGCCAATAACCGGAAATAAAAACACCACCGTACCGCCGGGTTTTAGTACGCGCTGAAATTGCGCAAAGGCGGTTTGATACAACGCTTCGAGCCGCGCGCGGGCGACATCGTTCCACTGCTCCGGATGAATCGGCCCCAAATCCGGTTCCGTGATAATGGCGTCAAATTTTTCTCCGTTCCAACCGGTCTGTAAATTTTCAACCAGACATTGTTTTACAAAAAACGAAGAAACAGCATATTTTTTCCTCCCTCTGTAATCAGGGGGAGGTAAGGTGGGGGAGCATTCATCCCCTCCCTTGCCCTCCCCTTCTGGTGAAGAGGAGGGAACAAAAGAAACATACCACGTCAAATTTTTCTCTGTTGCCTCAACCGCTTTAGTGTCACGATCCGATCCGCGCGCTTCGTATCCCAACCGCATGGCTTCTTGCAAAATTGTGCCCACGCCGCAAAACGGATCCAGAATAATTCCCCCGGCCGGTACGCGCGCCAAGTTTATCATCGTCTGCGCCACCTTCACCGGCAACATTCCCCGCCGCACATGCCGCGCCGGCCGCCCGACATCGCGTATCGTATAAGCATCAAGGTCTTGGGTGGTAACGGTTTGTCCAATAATAATCTGATCCGGAAATAACGCCACCACCACCTCGCATCCGTCACGCATAATATTGCTTTGCACCAACGCCGCGCTCGACAGCGTGACTTCGCGACTCACCACCAACCGAGTTGATTGCCCCGCCGCGCTCAATTCTTTTTTGATACCCAAACACAACCGGTGCAAATCGCGGCGCCAGGCATCCAGCCGCGCGGCTTTCACTCCGCCAGCCACCACGCTCACGCCCCAAGAATATTTTTTCCCGGTACGCGGTAATAATTTTTTTATTTCTTGCGTAACTTTATGCAACGAACTCTCGCGCGGCAGAGTTGCCATCACCCGCGCCAATTTGATAACTCCTCCCAACCGTTTTTGCATCGCTTCAGGCGACGCCGAAGTCGCAACCAAAAAAACACCCGCCCCCGCAGATTTAACGTCATACGAAAGCGCCGAAACTTCCGCCAACGACACCCCCGGCAGACGCCCAGGAATCAAAAGATATTCTGACATGGTATAACTATAATCAAAATCAATGATAAAAACAATCGCCTACCAAAAATAAAAATTCCTGCGGATGGTTTTTGGGAAACCACCCGCAGGAAAAACCAAATCCCTAGGGTTCGAGTATCCGGACGAGAGTGCCGAGTACCCGAGAAACCAAGGACTACTTGCGACGCGCGAGACGATAGAGCGAATTCCAGTCGTAGGAGAGCCAGTAGAAGCGGAGGCCCCAGCGATCGCCGCGCCAGTAGGGGTGCGCCACGAGACGCTTGCCACCGAGATCGCGCAGGACGGTTCCCGTCAGGGCAATCCACTTGCCCCGGAGCTTCTTGGGAATCTTGTCCTGGTTCGCGAGAATCTTCTTCCCGTCCGCCAGGCCGAGGTTGGCCTTGAGGACGAGGGCGCGCTCGCACATGACATCGCCGGTGACCACGGTTTCACCCTCTTTCAGGAAGGGTATGAACTCGAGATCGGAGACCTCGAATTCGGTCGGTTCGACGTCGGACTCGATCCTCCAACCCGCGGGGATGAGGTCGGGGGCGAGGAGTTGACTAGGGAACACTCCGCCGACGGCTTCGAATCGGCCTTCGACGGTGGCCTGGAGAGCGCCATCGAGACGCCCCAGATCGAACGGATACCCCCCATTCTGTCGGAGTTGCCGCTTGATCTCGGTTATTTTTCCGTCCAATTCCATGTATCGGTCGCCGGTGACGATAGTCGCCATGACGAACCTCCTTGCTATTGACTCATACCCGCCAGCACCGGATGTGCCGACAGATACTCGCCCGGTAACAACATGAAAATATAATAGCATAGAGACACTACGGTGTCAATAGCACTGGCGAGCATTGCAAAAAAACGCCACCTTTGTTATGCTCGGTTCATTAATTGGCCATTGCCCCCGACCTTGCGTTGGGACGGCAATCGTCTGGCTTTGTCGGACGATCATACAAACCAGGTCTTATGAGCAACAAGATAAAACAGCTCGTGCATCAGTACGAGTTGATGGTCTTGCTTCCCGCCCAGCTGGACGAGGGCGAAAGCGAGGCAACGCTGAATGCGATCCGCACCGAGATCAAAAATAAAGACGGCGCGATCACGCAGGATAAAATGTGGGGACGCCGCAAACTTGCCTATCCGATCAAAGGTACGTCTACCGGCTTGTACCAATTACTGGTATTCACCCTGCCGGCTACGGCCACCAAAGGACTCGAGACGATGTTGCGCTTGCACCAAAATATTTTGCGCCATCACCTCGCGATCTATTCCGCCAAGAAACGCGCCAATCGCATGATCCAACGTCCGCTCGCTGACACCACACCAGCCAGCCAAGCCACCACCACCTTGCCGATTCAAGAATTGTCCAGTGAAGAGTTGGACAAAAAACTGGATCAAATTCTTGAAGAAACGGGGAAGACCCTTTAAATAAGTAAATCAAGAACAAAGTAAATTAAGAACTAAGTCAAAAATTTAATTCCAGCTTAATTTACTTACTTTACTTAGTTCTTATCTTGCTATTTATGTCCCTCAACTACAATCATGTCGTGCTCGTCGGTCGTTTGACCGCGGCGCCGGAAACGCGCACCACCACCACCGGACAAACCGTCGCGTCCTTGCGCATGGCTACCAACCGCACCTGGACTGACAAGACCGGACAAAAACAAGAAAAAAGCGAATTTCACTCGATCGTCGCATGGGGCAAGCTCGCGGAAATCTGTGGGCAATACTTGACTAAAGGCCAAGAGCTTTTGATCGAAGGTCGCATCGAAACACGCACCTGGGATGATCAAGCCGGCGTCAAACACTGGCGCACCGAAATCGTGGCCGAGACCATGCAAATGGGTTCACGACCGCGCGGCGCTGGCGACTTCACACCCGCACCTGCGGCCGGATCAAATCCCGCACCAACCGACGCACCGCCACAACCACCGCCAGCCCCGGAAGAAGAAGTTATTAATGTAGAAGAAATTCCTTTCTAAAATAAGTAAATTAAGAACTAAGTAAATTAAGAACTAAGCCAAAATTTAATTCCAGCTTAATTTACTTACTTTACTTAGTTCTTATCTTGCTACCCTTATGTATCAAAACAACAAAAATAAACCAACCAATCCGTACCAAAAACAAACCAAAGAATGCCATTTTTGCGTGAACCAAATTGATGGAGTTGATTACAAAGACGCTGAATTTCTCGATCGCTTCACCTCAAGCTACGGTAAAATTTTGCCCACGCGCAAAACCGGTACCTGCTCGAAACACCAACGCAAACTCTCGCTCGCCATCAAACACGCCCGCATCATGGCCTTGATGGCGTTTGTTAAACGCTAAGCCGCGTTTAACCGCCGACTGACGCTGACTTAACGCAGACGGTCGCAGACGAATGCCCCGAATAAATTTTCCTCCCCCTGTAACCAGGGGGAGGATTAAGGTGGGGGAGTATTTCCATTCGGGTTATTCGGATTTAATTCGTAGCATACGGATCGATGGCATAGTATATGTCTTCGCAATTACAAAATTTATTAATACAGCGTGCCCAGATCATCCAAGCCATCCGCGATTTTTTTGTTGCTAAAAATTTCATCGAAGTCGATACGCCGCTAATCTTGCCTTATCCGTCGCAGGAAGCATACTTGGAACCGCTCACCACCACGGTCAAAGATGCGCGCGGTCAAACCTACCCGGGATTTTTGATCATGTCACCGGAATTTTCCATGAAAAAATTATTAGCGCGAAGATCAGGTAATATTTTTCAACTCTCGCATGTTTTCCGCAACGGCGAAGCGCTCGCCGGCACGCACCAACCCGAATTTTCCCTGCTCGAATGGTACGAAGTCGGCAAAACCTACGAGGATTTAATGAGCACGATAGAAGAATTATTTGATTTTCTTATTACGGATTACGGATTACCCGTCTCGACTCGGTCGATCCGAGGCGGACGAGTTATCCCCCTTCGGGGGATCCACCGCAGGGGGACGGATTACGATCTATCCCGACCCTTCCCCCGCCTAACTATTTTTGAAGCCCTCAAGAAATACGCCGACCTTGACATGTTCACCCTTTCCAGCCAAAATGACTGGGAACAAGCGGCGTGTGTGCGTGGCTATCATGACCTAAAACCGCTCACGCGCGATGATGCTTTCTGGTGGCTCATGCTAAATTTTGTGGAACCGAATTTACCCCAAGACCGACCAGTATTCCTGATTGATTATCCAGAATTTCAAGCCGCTCTAGCGCAACGCAAAGCCAGTGACCAGCGCGTGGCGGAACGCGTTGAATTATTTGTCGGCAATCTCGAATTGGCCAATGGCTTTACCGAATTAACTGATCCGAAAGAACAACGCGCCCGTTTCGAAGTTGAACAAAAAATTCGCACAGCGCAAAATCGTCCCGCTCATCCGATCGATCCGGAATTTATCACTGCCTTGCAAACCATGCCACCATCAGCCGGCTGTGCCCTCGGCGTGGACCGACTTATCATGTTCCTACTCGGTGCTAAAGACATAAGCGAGGTTATGCCACTACCGGCAAAAAATTTATTCCGGTAAATTAAGCGGGTAAGCTAATTACATCTTTGCATCCATTGGCTTAATTTACTTACTTTACTTAGTTCTTAATTTACTATTCCTATGGTTTCC
>CAZBFB010000028.1:0-21787 GCA_964491085.1 uncultured Gammaproteobacteria bacterium
CACCGAAGCCGGTGAGTATTCTTTGCTTAATTATTTGGAAATTATGGGTAAAACAGGAGAGATTCAATTAAAAACAGTGGTCAAAAATATAACCACCGAAGGGTTGTAACTCCACCCAACCTCTCCTTTCAATAAGGGGAGGCAGGAGGGGTTAAATTTTTACCTAAAGCAAAAAGCACAAAACATCAAAAAACAAGGGGTTTATGCCTCTTGCTTTTTATTTTACTCTGTGTTATACTACTTCGTTACCCACAACACCAACTTTTCTTTGAATTTGCCGTGCGGGTGGGTCCGCGTGGCTAGTAGTCAACCCCAGAGTCCTGACATGGGTCGGGACGAGGAGAGTGGAAATGGAATTCGCGAATAAGATGTTGGACAGGGCGCAGGGCGCGGCCACTTTGGCCGGGACGGCGGGCGGTTTGGTGGTGGCGGGCAATCAGGAGATCGCCCGCCTCACCGGAGAAGCCGCCGCCGCCCAGGTGCGTCTCGATTCGGCCACGGCCGAGTTGGGGACGTACGAGGCGGACACGTCCGCCACCCGCGCCGCGCTCGAGGCCGTGGAGGACACCGCGCTCGCCGGCAACCCGGCCGAGCTCGCGGCGGTGCGTCTCCGCCGCGCCCAGGCGGCTTTCGCTCGCGCCGAGTCCGGCACGAGCGGACGCCTCGGACACCTGCGGGCGACGGTCGCCCGGCGGGAGGCGGAACTCGCCGGCTTCGTCCGGCAGTTGGCCGTCCGGCAGGCCGCCATCGCGGCCGAGCAGGCAAACCACGCCGGCACGATCGCCGGCGCGACGGTCATCACGACCGCAGTGACCCCCGTCATTGCACCCGCATTGGGCGACGTGCGGCGTTTCCGGATGTGGCTCTGGATCGGCCTCGCGGTTGTCGCCGCGAACGCGGTGGTCTGGGCAAACGTCGGGCTCTTCAAGGCCATCTTCTAGGCCTAGGCCGAGAGCTCGCCCCCCCCCGCAAACACTCAACCGGTCAGCACACGGCGCGTGCGCTGACAAAAGGAGGCATTGGCCACGAGCAGAGGAACATCGGTTCCCACTCGTGGCCGCTTTTATTTAGCATTTGATGTCATTCCCGCGAAAGCGGGAATCCAGTTAGAACGATAGGTTGGATCCTCGGGTCACTTGTCTCGCCGAAAAGGCGGAAGCCCGAGGATGACAGTGATAAAAGGTGGATAATCCACCATTTGTGCTTTTTTAAAATTTTTTGTATAATGGTATTAAGTATTCTGGCTTACTTTACTTAATTTACTTACCCACTTAATTTTCCGCCCCAGGCGGATCAGCCACTGGCTGAACTTATTCATTAATGTGTTTTTATGAATCCTCTCGACGATTTCATCAACCAAATTATTAGCGAAGCAAACATTGCGAATTTAGATTCTGATTTTGAGCAGGCCTATCGGGAAAAAATGCGTTTGGCTTTAGCGCGACGTATTGGCACCGAGGCGTTGAATCTGCTTGATGAGCAAGGATTCACGGATTTTACCGCCCTCATGGCCAGTCAAGGTGATACGCCGGATCCGAATGTTGCCTTGCAATTTTTTCAAGAGCGCGTGCCGGAGTTTGAAATAAAAGTAAAAGATATTTTAGCATCGTTTAAACAAGATTATCTGAACGCGGCGCAAGCGGTTAAGTAATAAAATACTTTGCATTACAAAACTCCTTTTCCGGTGTCATCCCCGATCAGGTCGGGAATGACAAACGAGAGCGTTTCGTAGTTCAAATAAAATACTGATATGGCTAAAAAGCCAGCACCACAACCAGAAAGTTTAAGAGCCGGACTGGAACGGGTTGTTAATGCTAACGGTTTAAAAGCACCGGTTGAGGCAGTCCGTCAGGCGCGGGAAGCGGCGGAAGCAAAATTTCAGCCGGTTATCCAAGATTGGATCAACCGTGGTTTGGTGGTCAAACAAGATCGTGGCGATTATAGTATTGATCCGAGCACATATGAGGAGGCAACCAGTGAGTGTCATACCACTCGATGTGAAACGCATCCTAAACTTGATGCGCTGGTACATTTACTCCGCCAAGCTGACATAGTGGGAAAAAAGATAAATACAAGTGGAATCGAACCACGGGGTGATCAATCAGTAGTTTCTTTGTGGCGGGGCGAGGCGCGACAAAAAAAATATCTGCCGGATCAATCGACTGCGCACAAAGTTACTCCCTGGGTTGATTTTACTATTAGCAAACAAGATCCGGGGGCAGTCCAGGGTCAATATGCGTTGCGCTGGTACGATAAAGAGGAAACAGAAAGACATGAAGTGTTGTTGAGTCCGCCAGAGAGTATTCCCTTGACGCAACGACCGGCAGATCCGGTAGCACCCACGGTTTTTGTCGACTCTACACCCAATGACGCTGAAACTGGTGAAGAATCACGGTCTCGTGTTCGCAAAGAAAGACCTGATCGACGAGCTCTGCGTAGGGAAAAAGAAAGGCAAGGAGAACCGCCGACTAATCTCCCCGGCATAGAGCCGTCCCCAGCTGACACACCGGTTAGGATTGAATCCGGTGACCAAAAAACCAAACCGGCCTTAGAAAAATTACTACAAACCACAAAAGAGGTGGAGAATTTTTATCGTACTCATGAAAATGTTTTAAAAAATAAGATACCAAAACGAAAGCCCGGTACCACTTGGGGTCAATATCTTCCTGAAGAAATAACCCAAACTCAAAAAGACGTAGCAGACGACCGGGCGAAAGGACCAGGTAGTTTTAAGGCAGCTATAGATGCCTTGGGTCGGTTCCAGATGATTTTTCAGGATTTGAAACAGGCCATAGCTGAAACGGAAACGGCTGCTGTAAAAAAATTACCAGCGGATTCGGTGGCGTCAGCTGAAAAAAAGGATGATTCCGAGTTCACGGCAAAAATTAACCGTCTGGAGCAACATCTTAAAGATTTACAACAAGAGCTGATGGTGGAACAAGAAGAATTAGTCAGGCGAGAGCAATCTTTGGCGGCTACTAGAAAACGGCGAGCCGAACTGGAAAAAATGTTAGCAAACATGGAAAAACCCGTAAAATAATTTTTTATTATGCCAGAACAAGAACCAACACCCGAAGAAATTCGGCAAGCGCTTGAAGATCTTCGTGCTCGGGAAGCCAAAGAGGCGGCCACGCTGACGGAACAGCAAGCTCACATCGGAAAAATACAAGCGCAAATTAACCGCGCTTTGGCAGAAGTGGTTGATTTAAAAAAACCGGCCGCGGGAGTGGCTGGTGCGAAACAGGATCAGCGGGGAGAAAATCCGGCCGAAGTTAAAGGCGCTTTGGAAAAATTACTGTCCGTTACCAAAGCGGTGGATAGTTTTTATCGTGCTCACGAAAATGATTTAAAAGATAAGACGCCGGTGCGACAGCATAATACTACCTGGGGCCAGTACTTGCCCCCAATATTGGCAGAAACTTTCGCCAATGCCGGGCGTGATTTAGCTAGTGGCCAAGGAGATTTTAGAGGTGCCGTGTATACCCTAGGAAAGTTGGAATTAATTTTGAAAGAATTACACGCGGTAAGTGCGGAGTTCAAAGAACCGGAATCGCCACCCGCCATGACTCAAGAGATTAAGGATAAAATTGATGAAGTTTTGGCTAGAGCGCGGGGAGTATTAGTGGCCTATAGAGGGCAAGAAGAAATTTTAGCAAATAATCCACCAAACCGCGGCGGTTACCAGACATGGGAAGATTTTTTAACAGCGGTGAAATCAAGTGTTACATATTTTGAGAGAATGAAAAGCGGTAATGAGCCGGCGCTGGTTATGGCTGATCTGGAAAAATCTTTGCATGAATTGCAAAGCGCTGGCGAGTATATTTCACAACGCGCCGAGGAGGGGCGTAAAGCGCAACCATCGGCCGTCACTACTGGTGATACGGAACCGACCGCGCCGACTATTGATAAAGCTACCACCAGTGTAGCCGCCACGGTTCCGTCAGCCACCCCCGCCGCCGCTGTTACCACCGAACCTCAACCGCGGATTGGAGTAGAAACCAGGCGCCCAGATCCAGATCAAGAGTTGATCAAGTTGCTTAACACGGAAGTGAACAAACTGAATGCATTATACAATCGAGCCATTAGTCAAGATGCCACGTATGCGATTGGTCGGTGGCGAACGCAAATTGATTCTGTAATTGGTCGGTTTTATAAATTTTCCGGCAGAGTGCAAGGTGAACAAATAAAAATTGATTTAAACCGTTTACAGACAGAAATACAAGCGTGGTTAATTGCCCCATCGCCTGAAGTGGCGAGGGCTTCAGCCAGCGTTGGCACAACTACAGCGGAACAATCACCCGTTCTCGGCAACGTTGGTGCGCGGCCGCCCGATGCCAGCCCGGATGTATCAGCCGAACTGACTCCAGCACAAAAAGCAAAAGTTAAAAACGCCCTAGAACAAGAAGCGGCTCGAAAACGAATTCGGTATGTGGCGGAAACAGCGGCTTTGAGAAATAATCCTGACTTGTTGAACGCGGATAAAATTCGGGAAAAGTTTGCCGGTGATAGCATGCTGTTTCGTGTTATTGCCCGTGATATTTTAGGTCAAGATTATAGTAATTTTTCCGCTTCGCTAGATAAAGAAGCGCGGGAAAAGAGTGTGGCTGGTTTGCGTGAGGCATTACAGAAAGCCGGCTATACCGAAGATATTTTGAAATCAGAACAGTATGAGCAGGTGTATGACGCCTTGATTGCCGATCGGGATAACCAAGCTACTAAGGAAAAAGCGGAACAAGAAAAAAAGCGCGGCTTTTGGAGTAAGGTGGGTCGCGGTGTTGGCAAGGCGGCTTTGTATGCCGGTGCCGGATTGGCCGGTGGAACGCTCGCGGGGCCGATGGGCGGTATTATGGCCGCGGGGAGTGTGCGTTTCGTTGACGGTTTGTTCAAAATTCGCGCGGAACGGAAAGCGGTAGCCACTTTCAGCCAGAAAGCATTGGGAGATCCGGACGGTAAAGTGTGCAAAGGTTTTGCCGAAAAGTTAGCGGTGATGGTTTCTTCTTTGGCCGAGAATAATTTGCGCACAGCCGAAGGCGCTAAACCGACTAATGCCGCGGAGTTGGCCAAACATTTTTTTGGCAAAGTGCGGACAAATATCGAACTGCCCGCTATGGGCGGCGATTATGCGAACTGGAGCGATCAAGAAAAAGATTCCTTGGCGCAAAAATTGGCGCTGTATTATGTCAGTGAAGAAAAAACTGACGGCATATTATCGGAAGAACGCAAACAAAAGTTGGGTGGATTATGGTCGCGCATCCACGGTCGCGATGGATTTGCGCGTGGCCATGAGATTCCTTGGTCTAGTACGCTGAAAGGATATATCACCGGCGGTGATCGCGAAATGGATCGTAGTTTTGCGGACAAGCGCGCTGATGGGGTATTTGGATTAGTAACCGGAACATTGCTGGCCACGGCTTTGCGTTCCGCCGGATTAGGCAGAGTGTTCGCGGCGTATGGCGGCGCCCGTCTGGGCATGCGCCTGGCGCAGGGTCGTGAAGGTATACAGAGTACTTTGGAACCGCGCAAAGCCGCCCGCGTGGCCATCGAAGCGGCTAAAGCCGGGTTTACTAGGGTGCAAACTGATTTAGCAAATCCAGCGGATCGTCATCATGTGTTGCATAAGCTGGAAGCCGAGGTTGGCGCCAATATTATTTTGGCGCGTCAGGCCATGACCCGTCTCGAAGCGGAAGGGTCGGGCGGTAGTATGGAATATGCTACCTTGCGCAATGAGTTGAACAAAATGCAATTGCAATATGCTCTGGCACAAACCGAGGCGGTGTTTATCGCGAAAACAAACACCGAACGGGCGGAGAAAATGGAACAGATATTGCACGCCGAGGAAAGTTTGGAAACATTGATTAATAAAAAAGGTGAACAGAAAACCGCTGCCGCGCGCTGGAAGGTGCGACGCGGTGCGGTGTATGGCGCTATTTTGGGATTAGCGTTGGCGGAGGGAGCGCATCAAGCGTTCGAGTATTATCAAAACACAGCCAGCGCGCATTTAGTAGGTGTTCAACAAAATCCAGCGCCAGACAGCGGATCAGCACCGTCCGGAGCGGGCGGGACAGAATCTTTACCCGGTGGCGAGACGCTGACATCGCCAGTGCCGACGGTAGATTTTAACCAGCCAAAATATCTGGTGGGCCACCACGAAGGGATAACGCACCCGATCATGCGTCAACTGGAAGCGCGGGGCATGTCACCTCATGATGCCATGCTTAAGGCGCGTGATATTGCTCTTCAGGAGGGCTGGATAAAACCAGATGGATCCGAAACATGGGTGAGACCGGAAAACGAGATTGCGGTTGAATTGCATACTGATAATTCCGTTACTGTACATGATTTGAAACCGGCCACGGTTGATGATCTTTATCAGGTCGGACGGACGCAAGCCGCGCACGCCGAAGCCGTAGCTTCTGGTCAGCAAGCAACATTCGAGCATTTAGTGGATAAACTGCCGGAAATTGATACTGATCATGTTTATGCTTTGAGTGCTGACGACGGTATGTTTACGCATACTATTGCCGGGGAGGATCATAGATTTGAAATCCATAATGGCATTGTTGATGTGATGGATGGCCAAGCGCTGGGGGCAAAGGCGGTTGATTTGTCTCAAATCGATGCCGGAGAAAAATTTGCCGCGTTGACACAGCCCGCGCGTGCATTTTCTAATGCAGAGTTATTATCCGGCGCAGGTGGAGGAGCCGACAATTCCATAAAAGACGCGGTATCAACAGATTATGGTGGTACAATGCTTTCACCGCCGAGCGATCCGGATCATATTGTGCCCGCACATGTAACGGCCGGAAACGTATTGCGTCATTTTGGTAATGAATATTACATCGGCACCACCAACATCGTTGTTCCCGGCGATGGTCTGGCTGAAATTAAAAATTCTTCCGTTACGGATTTCGTTAATGAACACCAAGGAGTTGATTGGGGGCCATTTAGTGGCTGGGAAAGAAAGTTGGCAAATCATATTGCCAAATTTGGTAGCGGATTTTTGGCCAGCCACGGTGACGAGAAGGTATACGACTTAATTGAAAAAACGCCACGCGGATTTGGTGGAGAATAATTAGTTGAATTCACCCTCCCCCTACCCCCTCCCCTCAAGGGAGGGGTTTTAGTTTGTCTGCGACCGTCTGCGTTACGTCAGCGTGTGCCTGCGCTCCGACACTTGTTTGTCGGAGATTGACAGCATATTGTATATGTGCTATACTTATTTGTTATGAATAATTGTTCGTATTTTCGTACTATTTCGTAGTTCGTATGGTTATGAAAAAGGCCAAAAAGCAACAAAAGATCGCCTTTATTGGGCAAAAGGGCATTCCGGCACAGAGTGGCGGGGTGGAACGCCATGTGGAAAACTTGGCACAACGTTTGAGCGCCAAGCGTGGTCTTGTGGTGGCTGTTTATTGCCGTTCTTGGTACGTTAAAAATGAAAAACATAAAGTGAAAAAAGTAAAACAAATTTTTGTGCCATCAATACGCACGAAGCATGGGGATGCTATCACACATACATTTTTAAGCACTTTGCATGCTTTGTTTATCTGGCGGGCGGATATTATTCATTATCATGGCGTGGGCCCGGCATTGTTGGCTTGGATCCCGCGTTTGTTGAAACCGCGCGTAAAAGTGGTGGTAACATTTCATTGTATTGATCGCAAACATGGTAAATGGGGTCGAGTGGCGCGTTTTAGTTTGCGCTTGGGCGAGATCTGCGCCACGCGCTTGGCGCACGAAACGATTGTTGTATCGCAAACGTTACAGCAATATATCCGCGATGTTTATGACCGCGAAGCGCGCTATATTCCAAATGGCGTAGAAATTGAGGATCGTCCCGGCAAAGAAGGATCCATTCTCGCCAAGTTCGGTCTCAAGCATGGTTCGTATATTTTGGCCGTGGCGCGTTTGGTGCCGCATAAACGGATTAGTGATTTGATTGTGGCATTCCAAAAATTAAAATTGGACAAACAATTAGTCATCGTTGGCGGCGGCGCTTTTACGGATTCATATTTGCGTGAACTATCGGTGCTGATCGGTCATGACGAACGGATTAATTTGTTGGGTGAACAAGCCAACACTGTCGTGCGCGCGTTGATGCGTCATGCCAGTGTGTTGGTTCAGCCGTCAATTTCTGAAGGTTTGCCGATTGTGGTGCTCGAGGCCTTGGCCGAAGGGGCACTCGTCTTGGCTTCAGATATTCCGGAGCACACCGAACTGATTCGCAACGAAAATTATGGTCTAACTTTTTCAGCCGGCAGTATTGAATCGCTGGCGCGCGGTTTGACCAAGGCGCTCGTCTTAAACCAGAATGAACGCGCGGCATTGCGTCGGGCCGGTCAACAGTTGGTGCGGCGCGAGTATAACTGGAAGCGGGTGGCGGCGGAAACGCTTGCCCTATATGATGAAATTAATTTAACTGATACTTTTACCGCCCGAATGGCGTATCAAGCAAGATAATTAGTCACTAAATTTCCCCCCAGAGGGTCTGTCCAGACCCTCTTTTGTTTTTTCATCAAAATTGCTATTCTAGTATCTGTATGTTGTCTGCTCTCTTTGATCATGTTGTTAGCAAAATAGAAAAACAAGGCGTACAGAATGTGCGAGCTCTATTGGCTGTGCCCACTGATCCCACGCATGGCGATCTGGCCTTGCCGTGTTTTGCCTTGGCCAAAGCACGCCGCCTCGCGCCATCAGCGGTGGCTAATGATATTGCCCTGGCGCTTGAACCGGATGAAATTATTGCCAGCGCCGTGGCTCAAGGGCCGTATGTGAATATTTTATTGCACGCCGCTGTGTTTGCTCAAGCGGCCATTGCGTCAGCTGGCCTAGCCATAAAAAAGCCAGCATCAACGGCACCAGTTATGGTTGAGTATTTTCATGCTAATACTCACAAAGCCGTGCATATTGGTCATATTCGCATTATTAGTTTGGGTGAGTCATTGTGTCGTTTATTGGAGGCGACCGGCCAATCCGTGATACGGGTAAATTATCAAGGTGATATTGGTCCGCATGTGGCTAAGGCGTTGTGGGCGTTGTTGCAATTAGGTAAAGATTGGCGGGCGCAAGTGCCGCCGACACGCCGCGCGGTTTGGTTGGCTAATTTATATGTCGCGGGTAATATGGCTAGCGCCACCAATGAAACGGTTGCCCAAGCCATTCGTGAGATTAATAAAAAAATATATACCGGCGACACGGAGTTAGTCGCCTTATGGCAAGAAACGCGTCAGTGGTGTTTGCATGAATTTATTGAAATTTATGAGCGGTGGGGGGTGAAATATGATCGGCTATATTTTGAAAGCGAAGTAGAATCAGCCGGCAAACAACTGGCGGATGATTTATTGCGGAAGGGAGTATTAGAAAAAAGTCAGGGGGCTATTATTGCTAATCTTGAGGATGAACATTTGAATGTGGTGGTGGTGATTACCGCCGATGGCACGCCATTATATTCCGCTAAGGATTTGGCGTTAGCGGAGCTCAAGATCAAAGAATACCCAACACTGGTCCGGAGTTTGCATGTGGTTGGTCATGAACAAGAATTATATTTCAAACAGCTTTTGGCGATTTTTAAACGCGGTCAGTTTGCGCTGGCGAATGTCAGCGAGCATGTGGTAACGGCTTTAGTGCGTTTAGCTGAAGGAAAAATGTCCTCACGCGCCGGTAATGTGATTATGTATGTTGATTTATTTGATCGCCTGATCAATTTAGCCAGCACAGAAACTAGGACGCGCCATACTAACTGGGACGACGCGACTATTACAAAAAAAGCGGAGGTTATTGCGTTGGCCGGCTTAAAATTTTTCCTGCTGAAGAGTGAACCGAATAGAGAGATTGTGTTTGATGCTAAAGAAGTGTTGCGATTTGACGGCGACACCGGAGTGTACTTATTATACACCTACGCGCGTTGTCGGTCGTTGGAACGAAAAGCCGGGGAGCTGGCTGGCGTGGTGCAATTTGACACTTTGCGTGAAGCGGAAGAACGAGTGTTGATTCGTATCTTGGCCCAGTATGCTGATGTGGTGACACGAGCGGCGAACGAGCGCAAACCTAGCTTACTGGCTGCTTATTTATTGGATTGCGCGCACGCCTTTAATGCTTTTTATCATAAACATCCGGTGATTTCAGCAGACACGGATACTGTCGCCACCAGTCGTTTGGTTTTAGTCGGCGCCGTGCGCCAAACCATGCAAGCCGGACTAAAACTTTTAGGCATTGCCACGGTGGAGGAAATGTGATCGTCCTCTGGCGCGCGGACTAACGCAGAAAAGAAATTTTGCTTTTGTGTTGTAGTATTGAAGTGTTTTATTGATTATCAAAAGTATGCTATACTCTTTTTTAGTAGCGTTTGTTTTCAGTAATTTGTTGTTTGTAAGCCAAACAACTACTATCGAGTCAAATCTAGTTGATCGCGGCCTGGCGAGTTGGTATCGGCAATTTGATTGTCTGTGCGCGGCCTCGACAAAATATCCTCGGGGCACTAAATTGCGTGTCACGCACGCGCGTACGGGAAAATTTGTTGATGTGAGGGTGAATGATTATGGCCCTGATCCGCGTCAACATGCGGATCGAATTATTGATCTTGATGTTACTGCTTTTAAATTATTATCCTCACCACGCCACGGAGTAATTCCGGTAGAAGTGGCCTTAGTACCGGGTTCGAACAATAATCATGATTAATCTCAAAAAGGTCTCTAAAATATATCCTCCGGCGAGCACGGTTTTGGCCGATATTAATCTTGAAGTTGCGCCGGGTGAATTTGTGTCGGTGGTCGGAAAAAGCGGTGCGGGTAAATCCACCTTGGTTAAATTATTGATTGCCGAAGAACACGCCAACGAAGGGCGCGTGGTGATCGGCGATTGGGATATTACGGCGATCAAACGCCGCGATGTGCCGATTTTGCGGCGACAGATTGGCGTGGTGTTCCAAGATTTCAAATTATTACCGCAAAAAACCGCGTGGGAAAATGTGTCCTTTGCGTTAGAAGTAATTGGCGCGTCGCGTAAACATATTGAAATGATTGTGCCGGCGGTATTAAGTATTGTTGGTTTAGAAACACGCCAAAATGCTTTTCCGCGCGAACTCTCCGGTGGCGAACAACAGCGCGTTAGTTTGGCGCGCGCCTTGGCGCATAGACCAAAAATTTTATTAGCCGATGAGCCGACCGGTAATCTCGACATGATTCACACCAAAGACATTATAGATTTATTATTAAAAATTAATGAGCTGGGTACCACGGTATTACTGGTAACGCACAATCGTGAAGTGGTTAATCGCATTCGCAAGCGAGTGGTAGTGTTGGAAGAGGGGAAAGTGGTGTCAGACCAAGAGCGGGGCCGCTATGCGCTGTAAAAATTCCAAATCACAAATTCCAAATTACAAACAATGTCTAAATACTAATAATGCCTAAAACGAATTAATTAATCTGTTTGGAATTTTAAGAGTTATTGGAATTTGTTTGTGATTTGGTGCTTGTTCGCCTCGTCTTCGACGAGGCGAAGCGGGTAATTTGGAATTTATTGTATCTGTATGCATTCTTTATTTCGCATATTGCGATTGGCTGTCAGCGACATCGGTCGCAATATTTGGTTGTCGCTCGTGATCGTTACCATGATGGTGTTGGCGTTATTATCCTTGAATTTGCTTATCAGCGTGCACGTGTTGTCTAGAGCCGCCATTCAGCAAGTAGAAAAACAACTTAATATCGAGATCGCCGTGCGTCGTGACGCCACCCCGGGCGCGGTAGAACAATTGCGCACTAAAATATTGGACTTACCGGAGGTGGTTGAGGTCATACATAAATCAAAAGAAGCCGCCTTTGCGGCATTTAAGGATCGCTATAAAGATAATCCGGTACTGGCGCGCACCTTTCAAACGCTTGATCGTAATCCGTTGGGTGACACGCTGGCCATTCGTTTGCAAGACGGTAAGCGCTATCAGGATTTGTTTGCTAAAATTCGGGTTGCGGACACAGACAAAATCATTGAGGATGAATTTTTTCATGACTATGAAATAATGGTCGGTCGTCTGGAAAAATTTATGGCTACCACCCGCCAAGTGGGGATTGGTTTAATTGCGCTGTTTGCTTTTATTGCCGGATTGGTGATTGTGAACACGCTACGGATTGCCGTGTATACCCATCGCGAAGAAATTGGCGTGATGAAATTAGTGGGTGCCACTAATCAATATATCCAAGTGCCGTATTTGGTGCAGATTGTGTTATTGGGTTTAGCGGCCATGCTTATCAGTGCGGTGATATTATCACTTTTGTTTGGTTTTTTTCAGCCATACTTGCACACCCTATTTGATGGAGTTGAAGTGCAGCTATTTGAGTATTATAAAATCAATGGCGCGCGCTTGGTAATCGAAGAATACTTCGGCATTACCGCTCTTGGTTTGGTGGCCGCGTTACTGGCTATCCGTCGTTACACGAAAGTATAATTAGTTGACGGCCGCCCGGATGATTGATTTTTTAATCAGCGTACGCTAGGGTGGTGGGGATGCTCTTAGTTTACTTCCGGGATCGTCTAATGGCAGGACAGCGGCCTTTGAAGCCGTGAATCTTGGTTCGAATCCAAGTCCCGGAAGTGAGTAAAGATCAATCTATGTGGTATCAATTATTACTGACCGTGGCGTTGGTCTTGACCTATGTGGGGTTATTTTTTTTATTGCCGCGATTTTTTTTGACACGGCAAAATCATCAGGCGCAACCGCGGTTGTATGCCATTATTTTTATAGCACTGTTTAGTTTTTTAACTACCGCGGTGAGTGAGATTATGCCCGATAAAGAATTAGGGAATCGGATTTTGCATATGGTGGGAGGCGGAGTTTTGGTCGCGGTTATTTGTTTTTTAGCAGTCCGAGATAGCCGCTCGCCAATTGATCGTTTTCAGTTTTTTGTGTTTAGTTTTTTACTGGCGTCCACCCTCGGCGTGGCGAATGAAATCGCGGAAGCTATTTTGCAGAATATTACCGGTTTGCCGTTTGCTAACAGTATCAATGACACCTGGTTTGATTTGATTAGTAACACGGTTGGCGCACTGGTCGCCGGTACCGTACTTACTCGTTTTATACATGAAAAACACAGCTACAAAATTTCCTAGCGATCCGCGCGCCTGTTCGAAAGCACAACCCTTCATGAAATCACCGAGTACCAAGAAAATAACATGAAAAAAATAACTCGTCACAATATTATAATTATTTTTCTCGTCCTCTTTATCGGTTGGGGGCCGCTTCCGGTATGGGCACAAACTGATGGGGGACAGCCGACGCAAGCCGAACTGGAGCAACAACTGCAAGCGATCGAACAAGAAATTGCGCAGTATCAACAACAGCTTAGCCAGGTGCAAGGCATAAAAAATGTTTTAATTAATAAAATTAATCAATTAAAATCCAGTCAAGCAAAATTAAAATTGCAAATAAAATCGACTAATCTACGCATTGCTGATCTTGATCGACGCATCTCGACTACTCAAGTGGCAATTGACAAAAATCAGACCAAGAGCGATCAGCTGCAAGAGGGTGTGGCTGAATTGGTGCATCAGTTGGATCGCTATGATAGTCAACCGTTTTGGCAAACATTTTTTAATACCTGGCGCTTGACGGACTTATTTGTCGAACTTGAGAGTTATCTCGAAACCATGACGGCGCTCGATCGTATGTTGCTCGAAGCGCGGGATATAAAAACAATGCTCGCCCAACAACAAGAAACCTTTAGTCAACAGCAAGACGAGGCGAAAGATTTGGTATCGGTAAAAATTTTACAACAACAGGAACTGATTAGTTCAGTACAAGAACAAAGTGTGTTATTGACCGAAACAAAAGGGCGCGAAAGTAACTACCAAACTATCTTGAATGACACTAAAAAACGCGCGGCGGAAATTCGTAATCGCATTTATGATTTATTCGGAGTTGCCAAAAATATTACCTTCGAGCAAGCGCTCAAAATTGCGCAGGAAGTATCGCGGGCGGTGAACATTCGCCCCGCGTTTTTATTGGCGGTTTTGACTCAAGAATCAAATCTAGGACGCAATGTCGGCACCTGTAATCGGCCGGATGATCCGCCGACAAAAAGCTGGCGCGTGATCATGAAACCAGATCGGGATCAAGAACCGTTTATGCAAATCACCAGCGAGCTCGGTCGTAATCCCGACAGTACTCCGGTATCGTGCCCGATGCGCGATCGCCGCGGCAATCGCATCGGTTGGGGCGGAGCCATGGGGCCAGCTCAATTCATTCCCTCTACCTGGATGGGTTACCGTGATAGAGTAACGCAAATTACCGGTAAAACGTTCGCTGATCCGTGGGATATACGCGATGCGTTTTATGCCTCGGCCATTAAATTGCAAGCCGGCGGGGCGAATGGTACCCGTCAAGGCGAGTGGAATGCCGCCATGCGTTATTTCAGCGGTTCAACCAACTTGCGTTACCGATTTTATGGTGATAACGTGTTAGCTACGGCGGATAAATATCAGAATGATATTGATACTTTAAATAAATAAAGAACAAATTGACACTCGGTAAATAAAGTTCTACAATTGAATTATAAAACTATTTGTAAAAGTAGGCAGTGGTGGTGTGGTGGCTTTATTTACTTACTAACTTATTTTACTGATTTTGTATGTCCGAAAAATTAAAAAATTATGTTGGTGTGGCTTTAATCGTAGCGTTGAGTTCAATCGCGCTGGCGGCGTTGGTGGCGGTTTATTATTACGGCCTGACCGCGCGGCAGACAGTTACGCGTTCCTTTGCCGTGAGCGGTGAAGGAAAAGTGGCGATTGTTCCCGATATTGCCCAGATTGATGTTGGTGTGATTACCGAAGGAGGTAATGATTTGGGAGGGTTGCAACAAGAAAACGTGAAGCGGGCCAATCAAATAATTACTTTTTTGAAAAGCAAAGGGGTTGAGACCAAAGATGTAAAAACACAACAATATAATATTAATCCACGCCAGCAAAGTCGCTCCTGCACACCAGCTGGTGACTGCCTACCACCAAGCATAGTTGGCTATACCATAAATCAAACATTGGATATAAAAATTCGCGATCTGGCACGCGTTAGTGAAATTATTGGAGGATTAGTTGGGGCAGGCGCTAATTCAGTATCACAACTATCGTTTACAGTTGATGATCTCACCCAAGTACAACAACAGGCGCGCGAACAAGCCATGACAAAAGCCCAAGCCAAGGCATTGGCCATTGCGCGCGCCGGCAATTTTAACCTGGGTAAGCTCGTGAGTTTATATGAGGACTCCGGTCCGCGGCCGTATGCTGATGTTTCGTTTGGTTTGGGTGGTGGTATGGAATCATTTTCGAAAGCCGCCTCGATGCCGTCAATCCAACCCGGCTCGCAAGATGTCGCGGTAAATGTGACATTGACGTATGAAATTAAATAAATTCGTAATCGGTAAACCGTAATCCTTAACTTGTAATAAGTAATAATAAGCTAAAAAGCTAATTAGCTAGCCAACCATTTATGGACTCTCCTAAAAGCACTCCTAAAGATGTGTTTTACCATCTCTTAGCCATTGCCGCTTTGTATGTAAGCGTGGTCAGTTTTATCACGCTGTTATTTCAATATGTGAATGTATTGTTTCCTGATCAACTGCAATTTTATTTCGAAGGCGCTATGGATGCTATCCGTCGTGCCACCGCGGCTTTGCTGGTGGTGTGGCCGGTATATATATTGATGTCGTGGTTATTGGGCAAAGACATGGCGCTTGAGCCGGCCAAGCGCGAAGTAAAAGTACGCAAGTGGTTAGTATATCTGACCCTATTTATTGCCGCTATCACAATTATTGTAGATTTAGTTACCTTGATTTATAATTTTTTGGACGGTGAATTGTCAGCGCGGTTTTATTTGAAGGTACTGGTCGTATTAGTAGTGGCTGGGGCTGTGTTCGGTTATTATGTGTGGGATTTGCGGCGCTCGGCCAATGTATCTTCCCAGAAACCACGGACGATTGCCGGGGCAATCTCGGTCGCCATTCTGCTCACAATAATTGCTGGATTTTTTATCATTGGTTCACCGGCTTTGCAACGCGCTCGACGGTTTGATGATCGGCGTGTATCGGATTTACAAACACTGCAAAATGAAATCATTAACATTTGGATGCAAAAAGATATATTACCGGCTCAACTCAATGATTTAAAAGATAGCATTTCTGGATTTGTGCCACCGGTTGATCCGGAAACACGAGAGGCGTATGAATATATCGTAACCGGACCTTTAAGTTTTAATTTATGCGCTAATTTTAAAACCGATAAAGCAGTCAATGGTTCGACGCGCTATCCCAAGGCCGCCCCATACCCCATCGGCGCTCAATATGGCCAAAATTGGGAACATACTGCCACCCGCACCTGTTTTAATAGGGTAATTGATCCTTTACTCTATCCCGATCGTCCGCTCCGCGCAAAATAAATCTGATCAAAATAAATTTATCTATTATAATATATGGCAGAAAATTCTCCCGAAGCCATAGTGATGGAAATCCAGCGACAAAAATTAATGGTGGAGGCAGAAACCATGGCACAATCGTGTCGTGATTTAGTGGAGCGGGGAAAAAATATGGGCGATTTCCATCGGCACATTGTCAGTAATTTAGTAACCGGGCTTTTTGGTGTTACTAGTAACAAAGAGATGTATACCGAATGGATGTTGAGCACTGATCCTGACGACGCTGATTTTCCCAATCATATTAAAGAACAAAAACTAGCGCTCGAGTGGGCAAAACAATATGTCGAATTAATGGAAAATAATAAGCCACTGCAAAAAGACACTCAAGCACGAGCGGAGGAGTATGAAAAATACAGCGCCACCGAAGCGGCTAAAATAATTTTACGAGAAAATGGAATATTGTTTACTGAATAACCCATGAAAAAAAGTTACTTAATCTTGATTTTGGTGGTACTGGCGCTAGTTGGAGCGGTTATAATTGTTGTACAAACACCAAACACAGTCGCCACGCCACCCAGCGCGACGGCGCGTATTAAAGTTTCAAATCTTAAAGCAAACGATATAATCAGAAGCCCATTCGCACTCGAAGGCGAGGCGGCGGGATGGTATTTTGAGGCCAGTTTCCCAGTGAGCATTACCAATAGTGCGGGAAAGGAATTAGTAAAAATACCAGCCACCGCACAAAGCAACTGGATGACAACGGACTTTGTGCCGTTTAAGGCGCGGCTGGAATTTATCGCTCCGGCTGATGATCGCGGTTATGTGATTTTGGAACGCGATAATCCATCTGGTTTGCCACAATATGATGAATCTTATAAAATTCCGATTCGCTTCCGTTGATTGGGGATATAGCGCTTGTTATAAATTTACTAAGGCGGTATAATAAAAATATTATTATTTTGTATTGTCTAGTGTGTTGTTTAAAACCAAAGATGGGGGATCGTTGTTTGATACCGCGTCACCGCGGTTGACATTTATTTTTGGACTGATTTTAGGGCTAGGGGTCTTGAGCATACTCGTATTTATTGTCTTGCTTGGTTTATTTTTGAAAGGCAGTTGAAAATCACTCGCCAGAATGACTGCGGTGGGGAGTTAACGGCCGGCCGAGCAGTTTTGTAAATGGTGTGAACATTTCGGGGTTCTGCCTTTTAAACAAATAAAATATTATTTAATTCCGAGTTGGCTTGTTAATATGCGCGTAACTGTTTATTCCACACCCACGTGTCCGTTTTGTAAATTAGCCAAGGATTTTCTACGAGGGAAAAATGTGGTTTTTACCGCGGTTGATATTTCAACCGATCAAGACAAAGCTCAAGAAATGATAAAAAAATCTGGGCAGATGGGCGTGCCGGTAATTTCTGTGGTCAACGACAATGGCCATGAAGAAATAATTATTGGCTTTGAGCGCGATAAATTAGCGCGGGCGGTGGGGGTAACGGAGTAAAAAATGTTTTCGAGTTTAGACAAGAGTAATTCTCAAAAACGCGCCTGTTACGTGCGCGTTTTTGGTCGTGTACACGGTGTTTTGTTTCGACGATTTTTACAACAAACGGCTCGCCGCTTAAATTTAAGTGGTTGGGTAAAAAATGCCGATAATGAAGAGCGGGTTGATTGTTTTGTACAGGGATCAAATGGCGAGGTTGATCAGTTTTTGGCCGCTTGCCACCACGGGCCAGCGCTTGCTAGGGTAGATCGGGCGGAGGGGGAAGAGGCGCAATATGATGATAGATTGAGTACTTTTAGTATAATATAGTGCATTACTACGAATGAATATTTAATTAACCCATTCGTAACTTCGTAGTAATAATGTATGCCAGTGCTTTCTCGTAATCCGATTTACCGTTTTCTGGAAATGGTTCCTGCGTTATTAGTGTGGGGGACGTTTTTGTTTATTTTTTTGTTGTCGTGGTTGCAGCCGCTTGTGGCCATGTATTTTGTTATTTTGTTTGATTTGTATTGGCTCTTGCGCGTGCTCTACTTTATTGTGTTCGTTTTAATTGCTTGGCGTCAATATCGCTCTAGTATCGGGACGCTATGGTTTAACAAATTGCAAATCGAGCATCGGCGTGAACTAGGAGAAATTTTACATATTATTTTTTTACCAACCTATCACGAGCCGGCCAGTGTACTGGAGGCCACACTTAACTCGCTCTTGCGCGTGCATTATCCCAAAGATCGGCTGTGGTTGGTGCTGGCCGGAGAAGCACGCGATCAGGAACACTTTGCGGCGGTATCGGCGACGATTCAAGAACGCTTCGGCGACGCGTTTGGTCGTTTGATTATCACCGAGCATCCATTTGATTTACCGGATGAAATTCCGGGCAAAGGTTCAAATTTGAATTACGCCGGGCATGAGTTGAAAAAAATTATTGACTCTGAAAAAATTCCTTATGATCAAATCATAGTATCAAGTTTTGACGCCGATACCCAACCGCATGTTGAATATTTTGCCGCCTTGACATATCGATTTTTACACCACCCTAATCGTTTACGCGCCAGTTATCAACCAGTGGCGCTATATAACAACAACATTTGGGAAGCATCACCGATTTTACGCGTGGCCGCATTCGGCACGACGTTTTGGCTGATGACAGATCTGGCTCGACCGGAACGCTTGATCACATTTTCCTCACACTCGATGCCGTGGCAAATGTTGGTAGATGTTGATTTTTGGCAGAAAGATATTGTGTCCGAGGACTCGCGGATTTTTTTGCAAGCGTTTTTGCATTACGATGGCGATTACGAAGTGACGCCGTTGTTTATTCCCGTATCAATGGACACGGTGAGCGGCTCAACGCCATTACGCACGCTGGTTAACTTGTACAAACAACAACGGCGGTGGGCCTGGGGGGTTGAACATTTTCCATTTATGCTTTGGTGTTTCCGTCAGCACCCAGACATGCCTTGGCAAAAAAAGGTGAAATATTTTTTTACCTCAATGGAAGGTATGTATTCGTGGGCAACGGCGCCGCTGGTAATTTTTTTGGCCGGTCGTTTGCCGCTTTATTTTGTTTCTACACTGGAGCAGTCATCACTCCTGGTATTTAAGACGCCAATTATTTTACAGTGGTTGTTGTCGTTGGCGATGGGTGGGATTTTGATCTCATCGTATTTGAGTATCTTATTGTTACCGCCGCGGCCGGAGAGTAAACACCGATGGAATATTTTAGTGATGATTGCGCAGTGGCTATTATTACCGATTACACTCGTATTATTTGGCGCTATTCCCGCCATTGATGCCCAGACCCGGTTGATGTTAGGTCGATATTTAGAGTTTAATGTAACGCATAAACGCCGCCGACGCCGCCCGGATTAAGCCGCGCGATAGCCAGTACAAAATGCCTGACCGGTAGTTGGTTTTTTACCTTCACGTTGAACCTTAAGCGCGCGGTACACACTGCCGTCATAACAAATAAATTCTGGACCAGCGACGGTACATTGAAATCCGCCGGTTGATGTGGAAGCGCGATTAGCGATAATCTCGCCATGAAAAATTTTTAATCGTTCACCACCAGCTAAAATAACAAATGTTCCCGGCCACGGATCAAAGGCGCGTACTTTGCGATCAATCTCCGTCGCGGTTTCGTGAACGCAATCAATCCGGCCATGTTCGCGGGTCAGTAACGTAACGGTTGTGGCTTGCGCGTGATTTTGTGGCTGTGCTTTTCGCTTGCCGGCCAAATATTCCGCCACTACCCGCGGCAAATATTCAGCGGCTAACTGTCCCAGTTGGGCGCTCAAGCTAAATCCGGTTTCTGCTCCCGTTAAGGAAATTTTTTGTTGTTCTAGAATCGGACCGTGATCCATGGCGGCGTCGATTATCATGAATGAAACGCCGGTGGCTTGATCACCGTGCCAGATGGCATTTTCAATTGGGGTCGGCCCGCGGTGACGAGGCAAGAGCGATGGGTGTACATTGAGCCAGCCGTGCGGCACGCTCGCTAACAATTCAGGCGGGATCAAACGACCATAGGCCACTACCACTACCAGATCTG
Source organism: uncultured Gammaproteobacteria bacterium (assembly GCA_964491085.1). GTDB lineage: Bacteria > Patescibacteriota > Patescibacteriia > CAZBFB01 > CAZBFB01 > CAZBFB01. The sequence continues at coordinate 20,449 of CAZBFB010000028.1, forward strand.
GTTGCAGTTCGTGGATGACTTGTGTTAGGGCGGCGCGATCAGTCGGTTGGTGGAGAGGTAAATTATGGTCGCGCGCAAAAATCGCCACGGGTGGTGACGTTGGTTGATGAGTGCGACCGGCCGGTTTGTCCGGTTGACTGATCACGGCCAGCACATTTTTTGAAAAATTGGCAACCAGTGTTGCCAAACATGGTACAGCAAACACATCGGTACCCGCAAAGATGATTTTTTTAGAGCGCGGAGACATCGTCATCGGGAAGTAATTTGGTAATCGTGCCGGATTCGGCGCGATCAATAAATAAAATACCGTTCAAGTGATCAATTTCATGCTGAATTACGCGCGCCTGCAAACCTTTGGCGACAAAACGCTTAGCCGCACCATCACGCAAAGTAACCGACACATCAATTTCGGTAGAACGTGTTACTACGCCAAATATGCCGGGAACCGACAAGCAACCTTCCTCCATGCCTTCTTTAGTAAACGAGAACGCGTGGATGATAGGGTTGATAAATGGAATCGGACCATTTTTGGTGTTGACAATGATGATGCGCACATTGTGGCCGATTTGCGGCGCGGCCAAACCGATACCATCGGCGGCAAACATTGTGGGTATCATATCGTCAATTAATGTTTGTACGCTCGCCGCGGACAGATTGGTCACCTCCTCGGATCGTTTACGCAAAATAGGATTAGGATGAGTAATGATATTTAACATAATCATTAAAAGTTGGGGATAGAATCAGGGTTGCGATCAATTTTCCACGATGGCGGCAGGAGCTCGATCCAATCAGTTGCGCCGCGTTTTATTTTTAGTAATAAGGCCGGTGTTTTAGTCCCGCGTCGATCAAGCGCCCCTTCTCGTAACACGCTCATAATTGACGCTGAAGTTTTAAGACGCGTAATCACTTGAGCCGGAGTTAATTCAGTCAAACGTCGCTTCACACCATCATACCAAACAAGCGCCAGATCAGTAAATGGCGGGTAAGAAAATTGGCGTCGCTCGTCAAGTTCAGACGTAATCCAACTGTCCCAGTTACCAGAACCAAGCGCTTGAAATAACGGATTAGCGGGATTGATGGCTTGAGCGATTACTGGACAATTCCACTCTTGTCCCAGACGCGCCAAACCAGCCAAAAATTGCCACACATGTTCGGCACTCGCATAATCCTGCCCAGCCAAACCAAATTCCGCCAGGGTAATACCGATCATGCCAACCCGGGGCGGTCGATTCAGATATAGCATACGTTCGGAGGCGCGCGTGACCACGAGAATATCCGTATCAGCGGGCAGTCGGGCGCCGGGCACCAGAGTGGCAATGCGACTGCCGGGGAATAATCG
>CAZBFB010000029.1:0-4493 GCA_964491085.1 uncultured Gammaproteobacteria bacterium
AATTTGCTTTGAGCTCGGTTAAATTTATGTTTGCTCTCGCCGCGCTAAATTCTTTCAATCTCACCACCGTCCTCTACCCCGCCTCTCTCATCATCACCAACGCCGCGTTTACGATTATGGTTTTGAGACGGAGAAAAACAACCCGCCTATGACGGAAAACACACCAAGTCCAGCATTACCAAACCACCTAAAAACAAAATGCCGCCCCCAAGGAACCACAGGGGCGGTCTTACTAAAAAATTAATCGAGCGCGGCAATTGGTTATGCGATCAACCTGAAGACGATGCTCGTGATTGATCCACCCGCGATGCCGCCAGCGCAAATTGTTTCTTGGTTGCCCACGATCACTCGATCAACCGTCCCCCCCTTCGTGCCGATCTTGCCTAGGCAAAAAAATACAAAACACCCAAGGAACATAGACATGCTGTTCGTAAATGGCATCACGAAGGCCAGTCCCAGTCCCATGGCCGAGATCGGAAGTTTTCCCTGGCTCGCCTTGGAGGCAAACTCGAGCCCGATTCCGAGGAGGAGGCCGAGGAGCATGGCCCAACGCGCGGTTGGATGCACGGTCGTAAAACCTTGCGCGAGCACTTCAGCGACCGCCTTCCATGTCGTAGCGCCCGGCATGGGGAACTCTTTCGAACCGAGCTGACTCACGTCGCCGCCAAACATCGCGTACCACACCGGAACCGCGACCAACGCGCCGGCGAAGATACCCAGCACATGGCCTACCGCTTGCTGGCGCGGCTTGGCGCCAAGCATGTAGCCGGGCTTGATGTCCATGAGTAGATTTGCTGTGTTCGTCATGGCCTCACCGGCAATACCCGCGGCCATCAGATTCGTGAGTGCCTTACCCGGCGCCATGAAGCTGAAAGACAACTGCGTGAGCTTGCCCAACGCGCCGCCCGGCGTGATCGAAGTAAGTGCGGTGGAGTGCACCGCGATGATCGTCACCAAAAACACGATCGGGATCGCGGCAAACCCAGTCCAGAGTGGCACCTTAAAGAACAGGTGCGTCACGATCGCCACGATCGTGCCGATGATCGGAACGCCCAGGTAGCTGACCCACAAAGGCAACTCCACATCCTTGAGAATATCAACCTCTGTCGGTTGCGTGCTACGCTTGCGCCATCCCCGGAACGCGCCAGCAATCATGCCGGGTTTTCCGAAAAAGGCAGTGAGCGAGGAGCTCGTCATAAGCGCAACGCCGAACCATAAGGACCACTTGGTGATGTTCTTGAAACCACCCTCATCGGGGATGATCCCGTGGGTGATAAGCCAAGGTGCCAACACAAAATAGTTAACGACGCCGCCGATCAAGAGCCACGCGCCCGTGCGCATACCCATAAGTCCACCGGCCGCAATCAGCGGGAAGTCGGACTCGATCCCGATCGTAAGCTTCTCGAACGAAATCCCGCGGATGGCCGGAGTCCACTTCATGAGCGCGTAAACCGGAGCGTCGATGAATTCCGGAATCGCGAGGCGATTCACCCAACCGCCGAGCCGATCGGCCAGCTTGGTCAGGATCGCCCCCTCCTTGAGAAATGAAAGGAAGGCAGTAATCCCCATGGCCACGGTCAGCACCCGCACTTCGAGCTTGCCGCCCAGGGTGTGGAGACTGTGCATGACTATGCCAGCTGCCTTGCCCTCGGGAAACGGATGTTGCTCGTCGTTGATGAATCGCCGCTTGAGCGGAAAGGCGAGAAGCACACCGAGCAGAGATACCAGGATCATCCAAATGATCGCCTGGTGCTGGGGGATGACCGTACCGGTGATCATCATGTACGCGCCGAGGCTCGAAAACAACGGAGCCAACACATAACCCGCCGAGGTAGCGATCGACTGCATGGCGTTGTTCTCGAGGATGGTCATTGGCGCCGTGAGGCCAATTCTAGCCATGAGCGCGAACACCGCGAACGAGATGATGACCGAAGTAATCCCCACGCCCAACGTCCAGCCGGTCTTGTAGCCGATGTAGATGTTGGTGAGCGAGAGCGCGCCGCCCAGCACCATTCCGGTGATCGCGGAACGCCAGGTCAACTGGGGCGCGTTACCTCTGAAGACATTCGTAAACCACCATTGATCCTTCTCCACCCGCGACATGATTCTGACCTGTTCCGGTGTCAGTTCAAGCAAGGCATGATCCCTATGTGGTTCCATCTTAACCTCTTTTACGCCCATTGTTGGCGTACTTTTGAAGGGTTTTTTCAAAGAATACCTATTACAAATACAGGATTCCTTCCACCCGCATTTATGCAAAGATCCTACCAATTGCCTACTAATTGTCAATCCGCCATATGTGGTTGCCTAAAACAAAAAAATTACCGGCTATCCTATGATGGTCTGGGCTAATGGCTCAAGCGAAAGCGGCACTCTGCCAATACTACGGTCAGATGTTCAATCTGGCGGCTTTAAATGCCGGCGGGGCCGGAGCGGCTTCCGGCGCGCAAAGGTTTTTGTGGCGTTCGGCTAGGTGACGATTCCGCTGGAATCGCTAACAATTTTTGCCGCGCTGATTGTGCTGATGATTATTTACAAAACTGGATTCCCGCCTGCGCGGGAATGACACCCTGTTTAAAAAAAATAACCAAATCCATAGCTTGATTTTTTAATCTTGCTTTTTTTAAACCGTATGCTAGATTACTAATCAGAATACGGAAACAGTACGGTGAAGGTGGGTGACACCACCGATAGGGGTTCGATTCCTCTTGGCTGGTCCTATGAAGGGATTGTTTCTACGCAGAATAGGTGGGAGGCTTTGAAACCAGCTCTGCGGGGCTGGTAAGTAGCCGAAATTCGTAATGAGATACCACCTAGAGATGATCTAATCCCTCCTGAGCCGCGATTAGTTGATTGCACTGCGGTACAAGGGGCTTCAAGGATTCCGTATTCAGGGGGAGTGCTATTCGGCTCCCCCGTTTTTCTTTTTTATGAATTATAATTTTTGGCAAAAATTATCCAAACCGCTGTTCGTGCTGGCGCCGATGGCGAATGTGACCGATGCGGCGTTTCGGCGGATCATTGCCAAATACGGCAAGCCGGATGTGATGTTCACGGAATTTGTCTCGTGTGAAGGATTGCTTTCAGCCGGTCGCGAGGCGTTGTTGGTTGATTTGCAATATTCTGAATCCGAGCGCCCGATCGTGGCGCAAATTTTTGGCGCCAAACCGGATCATTTTTATCAATGTGCGCTCTTGTTGCAAGAATTGGGCTTCGACGGCATTGATATCAACATGGGTTGTCCGGACGCGAACATAAAAAAACAAGGTGCCTGCGCGGAACTGATGCGCGATCCGACGCGCGCGCAAAAAATTATTCGCGCCACCAAACGCGGCGCCGGAAAATTACCCGTGTCCGTTAAAACGCGCATCGGCTACAACAAAATTGAAATCGGCGACTGGACACGCGCCTTGCTCGAAACCCAACCCGCCGCGATCACCTTTCACTTGCGCACGCGCAAAGAAATGTCCAATGTGCCGGCGCACTGGGATGTAATCAGCGAAGCGGTCGAGCTGGCGCACGCGGCGGACAATTCCGCCAATCGGACATTAATTTTGGGTAACGGCGATGTGGCTAGTTTGGCCGAGGCGCAAATACGAGTTGATCGCTACGGCATTGACGGCGTGATGATCGGCCGCGGCATTTTCGGCAACCCGTGGCTGTTCAAAAATGCTCACCAAAAATCATCCCCCACCTTGCCTCCCCCTTCTGCTGAAGAGGGAGGAACTATTGGCGTACATGAGCGTCTTGAAATTCTTTTGGAGCACACAAAATTATTCGAGCAACTCTTGGGGCACGCAAAAAATTTCGCCCTCATGAAAAAACATTACAAGGCCTACGTCAACGGCTGGCCCGGCGCCAAAGAATTACGCGTGAAATTAATGGCCGGTAACAACGCCGCTGAAGTTGAGAAAATTATTAAAGCTAAAAAGCTAGTCAGCTAGAAAGCTAATTCCTATGCCCTTCTGCCCCGAGTGTTCCCCCACACATCAGCTCAATCACGCGCGCGAACGCTTGTTCGATCGGTTTGTGTTGGTGTCGGGATATTGTTTTGAACCGCTGGTGCCGCGGGCTTTAAAACCCTGGTTGGATCGCGCCATCACCCGATTATTTTTCGGCACGCTTCGTTTGTTCGGCGTGTTGCGCGAACGACCGGTAACAAAAGACACCATCATGCACCACCGCACGCGCGTGGTGGTTGATGAATTGGAACGCCGCGGTTTATCGCTCAATGTTTTGAGTGTCGGCAAATTCGCTACCAATTTTTATATTCTTCACGCCAACGGCCAGACCTATAACTTCGAAGGTCTCCCCGGACTTGATCCAGTTACTACCATCACCACAATCGACAACAAAGAAACCGCCCGCGAATTATTTCGCTCGCTCGCCGCGCCGGTCGCGACCGGCGCGATGTTCACCAAATTAAAACCGGCCCTCGCCTACGCGCGCACACTCGGCTGGCCGCTGGTGGTCAAACCGCAAAGCGGATCGTT
>CAZBFB010000030.1:0-7316 GCA_964491085.1 uncultured Gammaproteobacteria bacterium
ATGATGAACCAACCAAGGCCATGATAACCGCTAGTGGTATTATAATAGCAAGCATCAACCCCACATCAATAAGTATCAGCCCGATAATTTCAATAAATCCCACAAATGATGACACTACGGTAACCGACTTGCCCGCCGTCCACTCGGTGCCAAACGGCACAAACCATTCTTGCGGAAAAAATCCACCGAGCTGTTGTTGCCATAAATGAAAATTCAAGTACGCCAAGGTTAGACCATATGATGGAATTAAGCCAATCCACGAATCTCTTAAAAACTCGGCGGTTAATTTTTGCGCCGACTTCATCGTGGCGTTCTTGGCAAATGACTGAATATTCTGATTTTTGCCCTCACTCGCCTCTTGCTGTTGTTTGGCAATATTCCTCAACTGACGAAACTTTCCAGCCGGACTGCTCTGCTCCTGATTACCGCCCGCGTCGGTATTATTATTTTTTTCGCCGGCTAACGACGTGGGCAGTTGTTGCCGATCCTGCAATCGATCACGATTATACGCCTGCCGCCGCGCCTCTTCGGTTGTGTCATTATCGGCCATAGGTCATTCCCATTTCAAACGATCAACTAACCAGGTACCATTTGTTTTCACCAAATCAACCTTAAGATTTTTCTGTGATACAATCGGCGTGGCGGTTCCCGTCTGTTCTTGCTTTTGCATCACCAAAATAAAGGCGGCGGCGTCAGTCGTACTTTTTTGTGTATCAACGCGCAACGCTCGACTCTCCACGCGATAGGGTTGGACAGATAATGGTTTATCCCTACCCGTCGAGACATATGTTTTGGCCCAAGTCAAAAAATCCGACGTGAATAAGGGATAGAGTGATTCGATATTACTATAACGCGCCTCGGAAGAAAAGCTGGCAAAACGCTCGGCTACAAACCGCGCTGTGGCCAAAGCGTCCAGTGAGCCGGCGCGCGTCGCCTCACCGCTAATTACAGCCGAGTCGGCCAGTGCCTGATTACCAGGAGTATTAGGATTGGCCGATTGGGCTGGAGTACCGGTAGCGGATTTTGTGGCCGGCGCGGTTGATCGTTTTCCTCGCCACACGCCCCATAGCGTGCCGCCAATAATAACTACCACCACGCCAACGCCGATGAGAATGATTTTGGTTTTGGGAAGCATAACAAATAGTAAATTAAGCTAGTAAGTAAATTAAGTAAAGTAAGCTAATTCTCGAAACGAAACCGCTGGCTTAATTTACTTACTTTACCCTCCTTGTTCTTTGGCAAATTCCTGCTTGGCTGATTCGATTTCTAGCAACTGCCTGGGATCTGATGTGATTAGCTGATCTTCCGAATACGACGCTACCACCCGAATGGCCACATGCTTATCACCAGCAAAGAAAATCCCCTCGCCTACTTCGGAATCCAACAGCAAATATTTTTCACCTTCGGTCAGATTAAATGTTTTAGCCACAGTGGCCACCGCCGCCGGTGATTGCCGCAACAATAACTGAATCGCCGAGTTGGTCACAATCGCGCGCCCATACGGCGAATTCAAAAAATCCTCCACGTCTTGCGTAATCGTCGTAATGCCCAAATAATATTTGCGACAACGTTTGACCAAAGCATAAACAAATTTGGCCGAGTCCTCGCGCTGTAACAACCACCAGGCCTCATCAATCACCAGCAGGCGTTTTTTCAATTCCGAACGCACCACGTTCCAAATATAATTAACAATCGTATAGATCGCGATCGGCTTGAGCTCGTCTTCCAAATCGCGCACCGAAAATACCACCAACTGATTACGCAAATCAAGGTTAGTCGGATAATTAACGAAACCGGCAAAGGTGCCCTCGGTATATTTTTTCAAACGCACCACCAAATTTTGAGCGCCATCCATGCCCTCAAGCACTTCTTGCAAATCCTGCATGGTGGGCGCTTCTACCGTGGCCAGATCCGATTCAGCGGTAATATCTTTTTTGCGATATGTTTCGATCAATGCCCGATCCACAATCGAGTCCTCATCGCGGTCGAGATCTCCCAACATCAATCGCACCAACCCTTTTAACGTAATTACGGCCGAACGAATTGTATCCGCCGGTCGCTCGGTTTCGCCGCGGTGCGGCCGAGGCAAATCAAACGGATTAATTTTTGATTCCGACGATAATGACACATCAATATATGTCCCTCCCACGGCATCTGACAAATACTTATACTCCATTTCCGGATCAATAATAATCACGTCTGTGCCCTGCATCAAACTACGCAGAACTTCCAATTTGATCGCGTAACTTTTACCGGCGCCCGATGTCGCGAACACGACCGAGTTGGCATTGGGCAAACTAAAACGATCAAAAATTACCAAACTATTATTGTGCCGATTGATCCCGTACAAAACGCCGGTATCGGAACTCAATTCGCTGGAAATAAACGGGTAGCTCGACGCGCAGGGCGAAGAATTCATGTTGAAACCAACCCCAAGCTCATCATTACCGAGCGGGAGGGTGGAATTAAACCCTGGCTCGGTTTGATACAACGCGCGACGAGTAAATACCAAGCGACCGCCAAACAATGATTCAATTTTTTCAGTCGTAGTATCAAGTTCTTCCCGACTTTTGGCGTAGAGTGTCACATACAAGGCATATTGAAAAAAATGCTCAATACCCTGCGTCAAATCGTCACGCAATTTTTCAATGTCGCGCAGACCCGTTTCCAATACCGGATCACGCGGCGCGCCTTTTTCTTGATTGGCCGAAAGTTGAGCTTCCAAATTACCAGCCCGATTACGCAATTGCTTTAAAATAATTTCCGCTTCGACCGGATAAAAAAACATGGCAATGTCGAGCGTGGAAGAAAAATTCAAAATCGGCGCAAACCAACCAATCGAAATATAGCGCGGATACTCAATCGCAAATAAAGTGCGCACAAACAAACCGGATAATTCAAGGTATGAAGAATTAACTTGCATGGCCGCCGGCGCCACCAAATCATGAATGGTCACTTCGCCCTGACGCAATGCTTCCTCGGACAAAATAATTTCCCGCGTTTGCTCGGGGGATAGCGGAGCGGTTTTTATCTGTTCTTGCACCAACGCCGCGCCATCCTCTAGTTGTTGTTGCCGCGGCCCGGTTAATTTTTTTGAAAAAAGAGACATGTGAGTATAAATAGCTTGGTGTAACTATTACTACGAAATTACGAAAGCATTACTACGAAGTTACGAATGGACGCGAATAATACGAATGGGTTAATTAATTATTCGTATGTTTCGTAAGGATTCGTACCTTCGTAGTAATTATTATTCATACCTAATTTAGGTCGTTTCCATCTGCAGTTTTTCAATTTCTGGTAATTTTTCGGTTGTGGCCATGACAGGATTATAGGATTCATAATACAATTCGATCAGCGCTTGCGTGTTGAGTCGCGCTGTCCGCAGACCGGTACTACCCAAACCAGACGCCACATAGCCCGTGCGCTTATCCAGCAAATCCTTATATTCGGCAAATCGCTTGCGATCCAACTTGATAATACCACCCGGCGCCAGCACGCGCTTCACGCCAGCAATAAATCCTTGCCGTTTTTTGTACGCCACCATATCAAATGGCACGATCACATAAAATCGTTTGGTCATGATTTCACCGATCTGAATCAACTCGCGCACAAATCCGATATAATCAGCCATTTGCACTTTTAATAATTCATTGGCCTGCTCCTTGCGTTTTTGTTCCAGATTGGATAAATACGCATCTAGATTCAGTCGCCGCGACTGCACCACAATCTGCAGAGGAAATGTTAACGAATTCAAAAAACTAATGTAACCGGAAATAATTGCATTCTGTTCGTCTTCTGATTTCAAAGCAAAATTAACCGACGACACCAACAAGACCGTGCGCATACTACCATCACGCAAAATCACGGTATCCTCTTTGATTTCAGCGATATCCAAAAACCGTTGGGTGGAGGCGTTGGTTTTAGTTTTTTGTTTCAGTAAAGACATAGCGTAACAAAATTTCCAAGTTGCCAATTTATAAATTTCCAATTAAATTCGGGATTAATTATCTGGCAATTTTGTAAATTGGAAATTTGGCAATTTATTTTTCCCGCTCCCTGTACTCTCCTCCCGTATCCACCTGTAATGCCAGCTCGGCGAGATGCCCGGCTTGGCGCTGTTTCGTGGCCACATTTGCTTGCAAAACAGGATCAACCGGCGTGGCTACCGCCGTTACTTCGTGCAAGGCATCGCGCCAATACTCTCCCTTGCTCCACAGTCGCGTTTTTGGACGCAACCACGATTGCACAAACGATAACAGAAACATGTGAAATTGACGGCCATTGATTTTTACAAAAGCAAACATGCATACGATCGCGGCCGTTAACAATCCTTCAAGAACAAACAAAGTGAAATCAGTCAACTTGTACTCTATAAAAACAATTAAAGCGCCGATTAACAACATAATAAACTGTCGCACGCTGATCGGCCCGATTACCTTTGGCTCAACTTCAATAAATTGCGGAACGGTAAATTGCTGCACAAGATTAACGAAATTACGAATGAATACTAATATACTAATTTTTACACATTAACAATACGCCGATACAACAAACTCTTGCTTGAAAAACGCGCCAGGATACCAAGTTTTAAACAAGAATTTTTTAAATACCCATCAAGCTGATTAATATCGCTTAATGAAAAACGATCTCCGCGTTTAATCTCTAAAATTATTTTATTATCAATCAAAAAATCATAAATATAACTACCAATTTTTTTCTCCTTAAAAATTACAGGAGCTACTACCTGCTCTTGAAAAATAACTCCTAAGCATTTAAATTCTTGAGCAATAGCGCGTTGATAATATTTTTCTTGATAACGATACCCTAGTGTATTAAATACATCAAATAATATTCCTACTATTCTATAACTTAATTCCGGATACAATAAATCTTGCCGCACTACTGTTTTTATTCGTATATTAGTATTCATTAGTACATTCGTTAGTTTATAGTTGTTCTGCCAAATCCGCTAGGGCTTCAAACTCTTCTTTACTTAATGTCGGCTGACCGGATTGTTCACGCCGCGCAATCTCGGCCACCAGCGCTTGATCCCCTTCCAAACCAGCAAACCCCAGCGCGCGTTGTAACTGCATCACCGGCGACTCAATCCAAGCGAGAACGGCTTGACGCCGCGCTCCCACGTTTTCGTTCCCAGCCACGGCGATCATACTCTCGATTTTGGCCGTACGCTCGGCTGGAGTCACACTCAACCGACGCCAATCTTCCAAACCAAGGGTTTTTAATTCTTCAATCGGCCCCAATAACTTCGGCGGCCTCACATCCATCACAGCTTTAGCTCGCGGTTGATTCTGCACTGGCGGATGATCGGGCAACGATTGCAATTCTGGTTTGGTACGCGCCATCAACGGTCGTCGTGCGGGTGATGCATTCGGTTCAATCGGCAAATGTGCTGGCGGAGGCGGTGCTGACGCCGCCGACACACGCGGACTAGACGCAGAATTACGCAGACCTAACGCAGACGATCGCGGACGGAAACTCTCTTCGGCGTTAGTCGGCGTGTTGTCGGCGTGTGTCTGCGGCCGCGGTGCGGCAGGCGGCAACAACAGAAGATGCGGTTTCAACACGGCGACAATCTTCTCGTGATCCTGTAATTTTTCTTGTGGCGCCGGCTGAACCTTGCCTTGCGCCAAGGCGGTGATCAATAATTCATGCAAACGTTGCGCAAAACTACCACGACGATCCTCGGGCAACGACACCAAACGCTTGGCCAATTGCTGAACGAGCAACGCCAATGGCACCAACGACGAACTCAACCAGCCAACCCATTTTTGTAAAATTTCTTCTTCAGTCAACAATGGCAAGGCCACGGCTTCCAGTTGAAGCCGATCTTCTTGATTCAGTAGCGCGTGATCAGCTGATGTTAAAAGACGCTGGGCCGCGCCAGCGCGCCGCTCACGCACGATCGCCACAATGTCATTCATAAGAACAGCATACCACACTTTTGATTTGCTGTCTTGTATTATACCACAGTTTCAGATAAGATGATAAAATCGTCTATTCTAAACAATAAGTATCAACTAATATCGCGAGCGAAGCGAGTAAGTATCAATCAGTATCTGATACTTATGGATACTCGCTTCGCGATACTGATAGATATTTTTTACTTGCACAAAATTTTTACCCGGCTAAATTTACTTAATTTACTAATTGGTATGATGAAACTCGGAATTGTTGGTTTGCCCAACGTGGGGAAATCAACTCTGTTCAAGGCCCTCACTCGCCAACAAATTGACATTGCCAATTACCCATTTTGCACGATCGAGCCGAATGTGGGCGTGGTGACGGTACCAGATGACCGTCTCGAACAGTTGGCGCGCGTGGCGCATTCAAAAAAAATCGTGCCTACCGCGATCGAGTTTGTTGATATTGCCGGATTAGTCGCGGGCGCGCACCAAGGCGAAGGCCTAGGCAACCAATTTTTGGCCGCCATTCGTGAAGTTGACGCGATTGTGCAGGTGGTGCGTGTTTTTTCTGATGATAATATTATTCACGTCAATGGCCGCGTTAATCCGGCTGACGATATCGCGACCATTACGCTTGAATTAGCGATGGCCGATTTGACCACAGTGGAAAAACGGTTGAGCACCGCCAAGAGCCAACTCAAATCCGGCGCCAAACCGGAACTCGTGGCCGCAGTGGCTACGCTCGAAAAAATCTGGGCGACACTAAACGCCGGCCAACCGGCTAGCACCGTATTGCTCACCGACGACGAACAGTTGTTGGTGCGCGATTTGCATTTGCTCACCTTGAAACCGATGCTGATTGTGACGAATGGCGATGAGGCGGCCGCATCCCCCACCTTTCCTCCCCCTTCTGGTGAAGAGGGAGGAAAAATTAATTCTTTCCTCCCTCTTGCTTGTACTCAAGTCAAGGGGGAGGTAGGTGGGGGATCTGTTCCTGTAATTTTTTTGTGCGCCAAACTCGAAGCTGAACTGGCTGACTTACCAGCCGATGAAGCTAGCGCCATGCTGAAAGATTTGGGGTTGCCGGAAAGCGGTTTGACAAAATTAATTCGCGGCGGCTATGCCCTGCTCAAATTGATTACATTTTTAACGAGCGGTGAAATGGAAACACGCGCCTGGACCATAACTCAAGGCACCAAAGCCCCTCAAGCCGCCGGCGTGATTCACACTGATTTTACCAAAGGATTTATCCGCGCCGAAATTACCAATTGGCAAGATTTTGTTGCCCACGGCGAACTCGGTTGCCGCGAGCGCGGCTTGACGCGTACCGAAGGCAAAGAATATGTGATGCGAGATGGAGATGTTTGTCATTTCCGTGTGGCTACATAA
>CAZBFB010000031.1:0-31666 GCA_964491085.1 uncultured Gammaproteobacteria bacterium
CCAACACTTCCTCCCGCTTCTGTTCCATCAACTCTCGCGAGCGGGCTTCGAGATTGAGGCGAAGCAGTGGTTCAGTATTTGAGGAACGTACATTACAATGCCAATCGGGATACTCGATTGAGACACCGTCGAGATGACTAATTTTGGCATCAGCATAGGTTGCTTCCACTCGCTTCATCGCGCTGGCCGCATCAGCTACGGTTGAATTTATTTCGCCGCTGATAAAATAATTGTTGCGCAACGGTTCCCACAGTTCGCGCAAACTTTTACCCGACGTAGACACTAGCTCGCATACTTTCAACGCTGTGATCAAACCGGAATCAGAATAATAAAAATCACGATAATAATAATGTCCGGAAATCTCGCCGCCAAAAATCGCGTTTTCTTGTTTCATCCGCGGCTTGATATTAGCATGTCCCACTCGTTCGATAACCGGCCTACCCCCGGCCGAGCGGATACGATCGCTTACCGCCCAACTGGCACGCGCGTCATACACCACCGCTGTACCTCGCGGCATTCCCGCCAACATTCGTTCCGCCAACAGCGCCGTTAAAAAATCACCCGGCACCATTTCACCCGCTTCGTCAATCACAAAACAGCGATCCGCGTCACCATCGAACGCCAATCCAAAATCCGCCCCGTCGGCTTTGACACGCGCCTCCAGCACGACCCGATTGGCTGGTAACAACGGATCAGCTGGATGATTCGGGAACGCTCCATCCGGTTCAAAAAATAATTTCGTGAGTTTGAACGGCAAATCCGCAAAAACTTTTTCCACCGCCGGCCCGCCCATCCCGTTGGCCGTATCCACCACAATCTCGAGCGGCAGAAACGCTTCGGTCTTTACCAATGACAAAACTTTAGCAACATATGCCAGTGACAAATCTGCATTCGTAACCGTCCCCACTCGGCCAACCGTCACAAACTCACCGGCCTCAAACACCTCACGAATTGCCGCGCCTGAAACCAGTTCCGGAAGCTGTGCCACCATTTTGAAACCGTTGTATTGTTTGGGATTATGCGACGCGCTCACCGTAATCCCCGCTCGGCCAAGCGAACCACAAGCGTGATATAATTGTTCCGTGGCAATCATGCCAATATAACGAACACTGACACCGCTGGCCGTGAGTCCACGCACCAACGCCTCGCGCAATATCGGACTGGAAGAACGCATATCCTCCCCCACCACCACCTCTTTTGCTATAAGCATGGCCGGATAATTTTGGACGAGATAAGTAACAAACGCTCGTCCTAGACGTTCAGCAAATTGCGCGTCGAGCTGATCGGGGTACGTCCCGCGAATATCGTAGGCCTTAAAAACAGTAGCTGTGCTCATACCCGAAAAGTTTCCTTAATCATAAAAAACCAACTGCCTAGCACCACAATAATCACCAGTAAATGAAACGCGCCGCCGATCACGGGTAGATAACCAATCAACATGATGGCGGCGGTACCCACTAGCATGGCGACCAGCGGGTGCACCCGATCTTTACCCAGCGCGTGCGCCAAACCAAAACCAAACACCGCCGGCGCCGTGTAAACCAAAAAAACCCACAACACCGCGAGCGTTACCGCTACCGGAAAACCAATAATTGTGATCGCCAGCACACCGGCCAACAATGGTGGCAACACCAGACCAAGCAAACCCCAGGCAAACACGCGTGGTTTCATCTCCACCGCTACCAAACCAACTAAACCAATAAACCGTGGCCACACATGATACAACACCACGGCCAATAAAACGAGCGCGGCGTAAGATAAAAATATCTTCAAGGCGGTGTCGGCGAACGCTGGTTTATCCTTAACGGATGCGGCTGTTGTAATATGAGTTTTACCGGCGATCTTGGCCGTTGACGCCAGCACAAAATTTTCAGCGCGCGGCACATCAATCAGCATGTCGCGCCCGACTGTGCCATTAAGCTTGATGCTCTTACCACGCACATCTGCTTGCCAGCCAATCGCCCCATCGGCCGTAATAGCACTCGCGCGCGCCAGCACACTGCGTCCGATTTTACTGGTAGAACTAAACTGCACGGATTCGGCCCAGGCCTGCACATTGCCCTGTACTGTTCCGGTGATAATTAAGGTTTGTGCCACCACGCGGACATTACCTTGCACGGCGCCGTTAATCGTTATCTGCCGCGCCACGGCCAATACATCACCCGATACCGTGCCGTTGATGCTCAAAGATTTTGCCACCACAATCACATCGCCGTTTTGAATATCATTAACCACGACCTCCTGATCACCCCAACGCACAAAATTGTCATCACGAACTATTTTAGTAGCTTGCGCCGGCACAGCACCCAACGTTAACAGGACACCAACAAACAAACTAGCTACGATAAAACGGTTTTTCATATAGCGGTATAGTAGCGAATTCAAGCTACAAATACAATGGGAATATACCCAGGGATCGGTTGACCGAAATAAAAAAAACGAGTAAGCTCTAGCCATGTTTAAGTACCTCTCGCCACAAGACCCTGACCTTGCTAAAATCATCACCCAAGAACTCGAGCGGCAACGCTGGGGCTTGGAAATGATTCCTTCGGAAAATTTTGTATCGCCCGCCGTGCTCGAAGCGCTCGGCAGCGTGCTCACGAATAAATATTCCGAAGGATACGCCGGCAAACGCTATTATGGCGGCTGTCAATTCATTGATCAGGCCGAAACACTGGCTATAGAACGCGCTAAACAATTATTCGGAGCAGAACACGTCAATGTTCAGCCCCTATCCGGCGCGCCGGCCAACATCGCTGTTTATAGCGCGCTCCTGCAACCGGGCGATACGATTTTAGGAATGGATTTAGGTCACGGCGGCCATTTGACTCACGGTCATCCGGTTACCTGGATGGCAAAAATTTTTAATTTCATCCGCTACAAAACTCTTCCTAATGGGTTGATTGATTATGATCAAGTACGCGCCCTCGCTCATGAGCACAAACCAAAATTAATTTTGGCTGGCTTCTCGGCCTACTCACGCACCCTTGATTACGCCGCGTTCCAAACAATCGCCAATGAAGTCGGCGCCATTACCATGGCGGACATGGCCCATATCGCCGGCTTGATCGCCGGCAAACAACTCCCCAATCCCGTACCGATTTTTGATGTTGTTACCACCACCACGCACAAAACCTTGCGCGGCCCGCGCGGCGGCATGATTATGGCTAAAGCAAAATTTGCCAGCGCGATTGATAAAGCCGTGTTCCCGGGTTTACAAGGCGGCCCGCACGAACACAACATTGCCGCCAAGGCAGTGGCCTTCAAAGAAGCGCTCGCACCCGACTTTGAAAATTACGCCCGACAAATAATAAAAAATGCCAAGGCACTGGAAATAGTTTTCAAAGAATATGATTTAAAAATTTGTTTTGGCCAGACCGATAATCATTTATTATTGATTGATGTCACGCCACTAGGGTTGGCCGGCAAGCAGGCGCAAGAAGTGCTAGATAGTGTTGGCATAACGTTAAATAAAAACGCCATCCCGGACGACCAGCGCAAACCGCTTGATCCGTCCGGCATTCGCCTCGGCACACCGGCACTGACGACGCGCGGCTTTACCGAAGCCGACATGCGCGTCATCGGCACAACCATGGTCAACGTCCTACGCAATCCGACCAGCGAAGAAGTAAAAACCCGTGCCCGCGCCGTTGTACACGAACTGTGTACAGCCCATCCGCTGTATCCGGAACTCTAAATAAATTACTAAATTACCAATTTACAAATTTCCAACTAAATTCTGAATTAACTATCTGGCAATTTAGTAATTTAGAAATTTGGTAATTTATTTTATGAATCTACTAGATGGCCGTGCTCTGGCCAATCATATTCTTAAAGAATTAAAAACCGATATTGCTCAACGCGGGATCATGCCCGGCTTAGCTGTTATTTTAGTTGGCAACGATCCGGCTTCTGTTACTTATGTTTCCATTAAAGCCAAGCGGGCGCAGGAAATCGGCATGTACTTTGAAAAAATTGCCTTCCCCGAAACGGTTAGCGCCGAAGAAATTATCACCACAATCGAAGCAGTAAACCAACTACCGAAGATTGATGGCATCATCATCCAACTGCCATTACCACAGCACCTCGACGCTGATGCCATCTACGAACACGTTGACCCAAAAAAAGATGTTGATGGCTTTCACCCGCAAACCACCTTTACTCCCCCGATCGCGATGGGCGTCAACGATCTGCTGGCGCACACCGACATTGATTTACGCGTCGCTAAAATTGTCGTTCTCGGGAAAGGCAAAACCGCCGGCCAACCGATTATTGATCTACTCAAATCACGCCACTTAAAACCAATTATCGTGTCTTCACAAACCGGCAACTTAAAATCCGCTCTGGCCGAAGCGGATGTAATTATATCGGCCGTGGGCAAGCCCGGCCTTATTACAGGCGACTTAATAAAAACCGGTGTGACCATTATTGATGCCGCCACCACGCGCCAAACCGATGGAACTTTGGTAGGTGATGTTAACCAAGCCAGCGTCGCCGACAAAGCCGTCTGGCTCACCCCCGTCCCCGGCGGCGTCGGCCCCATGACGGTCGCTTGTTTATTGCAAAATACCCTAACCGCCGCGCTCCTCAATCGAATTTAACTCTGTTTTAATTTCAACAGCTGGACACGTTCGATAATATGTTCCGTAATCGGCTCAATCAGCTCGCGCGCTGATGGCACGCAGTGTCCTTGCGGATAGGTCTCAACCGTCAAACGCGCTTTCGACGGTCTGCGTGATTGTTCAGGCATAATAATTTCTATTTACCGCCCTGACCAGACAGCCGAACCTGCTTTCCCTTAAACAAAACTATTTTTGTAATTTTAGGATCTTTATTTTTAATACCTGCCATAGAAAATAAAATCTATTATTACCTCAAAACACTCACTATCGTTCGGTTATACAACATTCTTTCTAACTCACACTAAACTTTGCTAATGCTTTTTTAATCGTAGCGTCGCTCACTTCAAATCCGGGCAAAAATTCAACTAATTCTTCATAATTTACATCCTCAAAATATGCTAATTGAATACGAAATAATTTTTCATTAAACTGTGCTCCAAAAATTTCCTGACTTTTTTCCGATATTTCTGCCAACGAATAAAAATCTTTTATAATAAAATAAAGATCGACATAATCCTTCCATTTACCTCTCCTGCCTAAAGCGAACGCTTTCATCGCAGCCAAAGTTAAAAGATCTGGTAGTCTAATAATTGCATCTAATCGTTCTGAATATTTGATATCATAATAAAAATGATAAAAAGTAATTTTTACTTCGCCGCACATAAAAGTGTACTCCTCTGCTTTATCAACAAAAACTTCCGTTATTTTAGCTATGGGTGTAATTTTTTTTTCTAAATCACTATTGCGAAATCCAGTATAGGAAAATAAATCAAAATCAATTGATCGCCGGTGACCGATATGTAAAGCAATGGCTGTGCCACCCACTAAACCAAATTTTATATTCATTACTTTCAGCAAAGGAAGCAATCTCACCTGCGCCGGAGATAATATTTCTTTGTGCCACGGTAACGACCTAGCGGACATGTTTGGCATAGGTATCAAAATAACGATTAAAATAATGCGTCACATCAGGACGATAATTCGTCCGCCCCATTGGCGACTTCTTTGACTTCTCCCGAAAAATCTTGGCTATCCGTTTCATACCCAAAATTTTAATCAGCGTTTGCACATCATCCCAATCGCCATAATTAAGCGTCGCCTCAACAATCGGCGCGGCCGAGAGCTTATCGTAATTCTTGGTATACCAAATCAAGTGCTTCCGTTGTTTGATAAAATCGTGGATAGTCATAAAAACAAGCTATAATTATAGCCAGTATAGCAAACTTTATTATGTTAGCCAAGACACATCTCCCAACTCCCCCTCCAGCCAGCTCGCGTATTTTTTATTCAAACACTCTATACGCCAGGCGGCGACACATGGAATTTCGTAAGAATGATGTTGCTCCACTAAAGCCACCACTCGGTCGTACAAATCCGCTCGTGTTTTTGCCAGGATTAAAATTTCCCCATTCTCGGTAATCGCGCCCTGCCACCAATAAACGGATTCAATCGGCACATAATTGGCACAAGCAATCAGACGAGCACGCAATAATAGCTCGCCAATGGTTTTGGCTTCAACTTCGTTATGACAAGGGATGTAAAGTATAATAAATAACATAGCCAATATAAAACGTAAAACGAAAAATGCAAAACAATATCGTAAAATTTTAAACTTTAAATTGTTACTTTACACTTTTAGTTTTGCGCTTGGCATTGATTTTAGTAATATCACCAACCCCAATATGATCATCCCATCCGCCAGATTAAACACCGGCAAAATCCAGATTTGGATATAATCAATCACCGCTCCATACAACCAACGATCAAGTATGTTGGAAAACGCCCCGACCGCTAAAAAAGTAAACCCAATCGCTCGCGGACAAAAAAAGGGGTCAGACCCCTTTTTCCAGGCGCGCACGGCTAACACAAAAAATAACAAGACGATCAACGGAATTACCAGCCGCACCACCCAGTCCGGCGCCGGAATCCCGAACGCCAACGACGAATTACGAAATCCTGTTTCGTGTATAAATCCCTTGATCACGCGATCAAACAAAAATAAAATCATCCCCCCGCCCAGCCAGGCGATGCGGTAAGAAAAAGGCGTCCGATACTTTTTTTTGTCAGTCAGCACACGCGGAACACTTAGCCGCCGCTGGAAACGCTTCCAGGCGCGCTTCGACAATTGGTTGTCCACATTTTGTGCACACGCCATAGGTATTGTCTTCGATTCGTTGCAGAGCCGCTACTACTTCACCGAGCTCATCCGTAAAAGTACGCGCCACCGCAATCCTTTGATCATAGATCTCCACTTCTTGCGCGTTGTCTTCCTCATCATCACCAATATTGGGAAAAGCGACCGCCGCATCACCATCCGCCCGATCAATTTCACCCGCGCCGGATTCTAATTTTACCTCCAGACGTTGCCGCTCCTCATCCAAACGTGCTTGCATTTTGGTAATAAATTCTTGAGTCATAGTTATGATGTTAAAATAATTTTCTACTGCTATCAGTATCTCACACCCAAACAAAAATTTCAAGCAAAAATAACAGGGCGCCAGACGGCGCCCCACATAATTTCCGTTGAAATAAAAGCGGGTCCGATCTGACGCCCTTGTAACACTCACGGTTGGAGCAAGGCCTCGCTCAAGGAATGAGCAATGCTCTGCATCACGCTGGTGAGCAAAAGAGCGTTTCCGTTGGCTGGGAATGAACGCACGCTGGACCGTCTCACGGTATACCACCATAACCAGTAAAGGCGATAGCAGATACCTTTGATCTTGTTGTCCGCCAACACAGGCCTCTGGCATAATAACTTTTTCGTAACGAAACTTATTATGCCAGAGGCCTAGACCGCAAGAGAAAGTACAACGTCTATTATTAATATACCATACAAATAAAAAACGGACAACCAGTTGTCCACAGTACCAAATAAATCGACACAACTAGCACATTAGATCTTTCGACTCGCTTCACTCGCTCAAGATTACAAGGGTGGTGGGTTAATGTTCTAAACGGATTAATTGATTTGTTTTAGGAATTATTAGAATTTAGAGATTGTTTGTAATTTGGTGCTTGGTATTTGGAATTTTACTTCGGCTGTATCTTCACCTCTACCGCCTCTAACTCTTTCCCGGCGGTAACTGCCTCACTCGCCTGCACATAAACTCGATCGCCGACTTTTATATCTGAAAACGCGGCTGGTTCGGACTGATAGGGAAACACAAACGCTAATGGGTCTTTACGGTTTGTCTGCTCGCGCGGTACCAAGCGTACCACAGTGGTTAGCGTGGTTTTTATAAATCGAAATACTACCGGTTCGATCTGGCCGTCGGCCGTGACTTCCATACGCCCGTCAGCTACTTTTATTACTGCGCCCGTCATGGCCGTGGGCGCGGATGATAGAGACGATCGCGAACCATAATCAAGGATGCGCACTCGGCCCAATGACTGTTGAGAATACCGGCCTGACAAAAATCCTAAACCAAACACCACCACCAACGCCAAAATTCCGATAGTAATTGAGTTACGACGAGACAAAATCATATTTATAAGTGTACACACTTTGCTCTTGCTCGTCCACCCACAAAGCATTATAATCCTGGTATCATAAATTAACCTACTGCCGTATGTTATTAAAGTTATCCTATCTCGAACATAAACACGCCCCCGCGATTATCTTTATCATAGCGGTTATTATACTGGTGTTCACATTTCGTGTACACCAAACACGGAGTGTGGTGCAAGCGGATATTTATGGGTCAGTGGCTGATCCGGCCACCTTGGCCACCATCCAAAACTTGCAACTGGCGCAGAAGTACCTGCCCACTAACCTCAAAATTGTTCTGCACCCTGTCATGAAACCGGACAACGACCAGCTAATCAGTTATGTGCTCGATCAAACCAAAGAACCAGACGCCGCTCAAATTCAAGTACTCACAAAAACTGAATTAACTGAATCGTTACGCGTACTAGCCATCGCTCGGTTTGGCATCAAACCGACGGCTGATTATTTGACCAGCCGTTATCGCACCGCGTTTTCGATTGAGCAGGTGCTGACCGCTCTACCCCCACCTCGCCTTCTACTCGCGTCATTGGAGCAATCCGAACGCACCCGGCGGCAGTTGCAACACGATAGCGAACTCTTCGCCGAGATTGTGAAAAAAAATAATTTAACTGATTTTCCTGTGCCGCAATTATTATTGAACGGCCAACTCTATCGTGGCTCCGGCTCGCCGCAAACCCTAGCCACGCGCGTAGTCCAATTAGTACTGCGTCACGGCAAAAAAGAACTGCCCGAGCCGCTTCGATTTTCCGGGCTGGGTGGACGCCTGTCTTTTGCCCTTACGCCACCCTATTTAATTAACAATATTCCCGAAGCATTAACCGCCGCCGATTGTGACGATCGAGCTGATCAAACCGGTACAGTCGTGGCCGCCTCGACGCCTTATGCCCGATGTAGTTATAATGATCCCATACCGGTGCAAGCCACGGTCTATGGCGCCACCACTACGGAAATTACCGACTTGCTTGATACGATAAAAAACGATATCAAAGGATTAGCGGTTACTACCAACGAGAACCCTCGAGACAAAGACGAAACGCGACAAATAATCGCCCGCCTCAAACTGCCTACAAATTTCCGCGATCTCGAGCGTGAACCATATGTAATTTTCTCGAGCAATATCTTGAGCGACCCAGCCGGCGCATCATATTATCAATCCGGCCTGTTCATTCCTCTACCGGACCAGCGCCTGCTATTTAACACTGTACCGTTTAAGAAAAAATGACCTTGGTTGCCCACGACGAGCTACCAAGGTCAACCCCACCCCACGGTCTGCATCAGGTCGCGTCGAACGACCCCTCCTTGATGATGCATGCGATCTCCTCTGCGGCTTCGTTGACGGTAATTTCACGGTCGTGCATCAACTTTACCTGGGTGGTAACCTTTTCCCGAAAGTTACCATTGCGCCGACCGCACAGCTCGTCAACGGCCTGCTCCACCGAGTAGCGCTTCCGCCATACGGCCACGAGTACAGTACGAAGTACAGCTGCCATGACACTTACCTCCGAAAAACCCAGGCCTGATTGCTTGGGTTGATATGATAAGCGTAACAAATTTTTTAGCAAAGTCAAATGTAAATCTGTGCATCAAAAATCTCCCCTTTGTCGGGGGAGATTTTTACTATTTTTTCTTCAGCCGGTGTCGGCGCTAAGTCCGCGTCAATCCGCGCCGCCAAGAACTATACTTCAATCAAAACCGGTAAAATCATTGGCCGCCGTTGCGTGCGCGTGAACAAAAACTGACCAATATCATTACGAATTTTTTCCTTCAGATAATCTTCCTGCGCCGGTGTACGCGAATCTCTGTCTTTCAAAACCGCTTTTACCTTGCGACGCGTGGCTTCGATCAATTCTTTATGATCACGCATAAAGATAAAGCCGCGCGAAATAATATCCGGATTACCAACCGTTTCTCCGGTCTTACCACGAATGGTAACAATCACCACCACCATGCCATCGGCGGCCAATTGTTGGCGTTCACGAATAATAATATGACTAACATCGCCCACGCCCAAGCCATCCACAAACACATAATCCGACGGCACGTGCATATCGGTAAGACGTCCGGCCTCTTTGGTAAATTCCATAATCTGGCCATTGTCCGCGATAAAAATATTCTCCCGCGGAAAACCAATCGCTTGCGCGGTGCGCGCGTGTTGGTGCAAAAACGAATGATTGCCTTCAATCGGAATTAAATACTTTGGTTTCACCATCTTAATCATGTCTTGCAAATCCTCCTGCTTGGCATGACCGCCAGCGTGAATATCCATCATTTTGTAATTGATAACTTCCGCGCCTTCGCGATACATCACATCCGTTAGTCGTTGCACCGAGCGTTCATTGCCCGGCACCACCGATGACGAAAAAATAACCGTATCTCCCGGCTCAATTCGCACAAACCGATGCTCGCGGTTGGCAATACGCATCAAAACCGCGCGGCCTTCGCCTTGCGCGCCGGTGCATACAATCGCGATCCGTTCCGGCGGATATTTTTTCATGTCTTCGTAGGTGATAAAAGAATCGACGCGCGTTTTAATATAGCCCAGCTCTTTAGCAATCTCCACATTGGTTTTCATGCTATAACCGTCCAAAATAATTTTACGATTATACTTTTCGCACAGTCCCAAAATTTGTTGCACCCGACCCAAATTGGAAGCGAAGGTGCCGATGATAAACCGGCCTTTGACCGTGGCAAATATCTCCCCCAAGTTTCCCTCAATCTGTTTTTCCGTAAACTGTCGCCCGGGCACTGGCGCGTTAGTGGAGTCAGACAACAGAGCGATAATATTTTCTTTGCCTAATTGCTGGATGCGCTCCATATCCGCCGGCTTGTCACCAGCCGGATCAAGATCAATTTTGAAATCACCGGTATGAAAAAATTTACCAACTGGCGTGGTGATGATTATTCCCATGGAATCGGGAATGTTGTGACTCACCAAAACAAATTCAACCGTAAACACACCCAGTTTGATCTTTTGCCGATTCTGCACGACCGTGGTGTTAAGCGGTGGCGCGGTTGGAAAATCGGTTTGTCGTTTTTTAATAATACCAATCGTCAAAGGCGTACCATAAATCGGCGGATTACCGAGGCCGCCAATCAAATGTGGAATCGCGCCAATGTGATCGTAATGTCCATGCGTGATAACCACGCCGCGAATATTACCTTCTTTGCCCTTGAGATAAGAAGTATTGGGAATGACATAATCAATCCCGGGCATGTCTTCTTCGGGAAATTGCAAACCCAAATCAATGATTATGATATCTTGACCATACTCCAAGATGGTCATGTTGCGACCGACTTCTTCATTGCCGCCCACGACGATGATGCGCAATTTGCCTGTCTCAATGCCGCGGGGCGGATGTGGCTTATGACGATCAGTGTCGCCGGTGCGACGCGCGGTTGATTTTTGCGGATGGTGCATGCGTTGTCGCTGACCGACCGATTTTCCTCCGTGCCGCGCCGGTTGCTGACCGGTAGTACGAGAAGAATGAGGATGCTGACCACGCGATCGCCGCGGGGCGCTTCCGGATTGTTGTGGAACCATAAACTATAATTTTACTTTTTAATAATAAAGAGATAACCCAACCACTGGTCGGGGAATAAATACATTCTATTTGGGCGAGGTGGGACTTGAACCCACAAGGGATTACTCCCACTAGCTCCTGAAGCTAGCGCGTATACCAATTCCACCACTCGCCCGTTATATTCATTTCTCGTGCTTGGCCTCGAGCAAAAAACTGTGGGGCTCGTGGTGGCCCGGGGTAGCTTTTGCTACCCGTCAAAAATTCTCATTTTCGACCCACTCGCCCGTTATATTCATTTCTCGTGCTTGGCCTCGAGCAAAAAATACCTATTTTTACCGGCCGTGCTACTTAGAGCGTACCAACCAACGCAATTGCCGCTTGGTGTTGATGTACCAATTTTGCACCTCGCCAAACCGATCCGCTGGCACCGAAATCCGTTCCAAACTAAGACCCTTAATGCGAGTGCTTTGCGGATAAATATACAAAGGATTATACAAAAATATGGCTGGCGCTAACTTGGCAAGCGCTACACCAAAATCACGATACGTTTGCGCCCGCTTGGCTGTATCGGTTTGCTTCCGCCCTTCTTCCAATAAATTATCAATTTGTCGCGATCCAAATGAGGTCAAATTCAAGCCCCCGTCGCTTTGCTGGGAAGAGTGCCAAAACGGATACGGATCAGGATCGGGTCCTAAAATTTCACCAAACAGCAACACTTCGTAATTACGCGGTTCAATTACATCGCGTTGGATACTAGCGGGCGGAATAAATTCCAGAACCGTACGAATCCCCAGCGCTCGCCATTGCTGTTGAATGGCTAATGCTACCGCCTGATTATCCGGACGATCAACCGTAGTTAATGTTAGTGATAAAATTGTGCCTTGACTCTCACGATATAATGGCTGTTCTGCCCAAGGATCTGGAGTCACCTCGGCCGAACGGGCGACGTCTTTAATATCTCCACCTTTAGCCCGCCGTTCGGCATCGCGCTGGCGTAATTCATCAGCGCTCACCTGTTTCCATCCCAGCGCATCAAGCCGTCGTGCCGGCGCCACTGGATCAAACGCCGTGGTCATATCGTCCGCGCCGTACCCCGGAGTCCCCGGTAAAAGCGACCCATGTAACGCCACAGCTGAATCCGATAAAACAGCGCGCACCAACGCGTTCGTATCCAGCGCGGTAGCCAACGCCAACCGCAAATCATTATTCTCCAAGCGTGGATTTTTACGGCTATTAAAAAAAAGAGCGGTATAATGCGGCAAGACCAAAGCGTGAAAATTCAAACCCGCCTGCTTTTTTAAATTAGCGCGCGCCGCCGCTGACAAAAAACTCATGCCATCAACACTGCCTGTCTTCAGTACATCTGCGGCCTCATTACCGTCGCCATAAAATTTCAGCGTCAAACTGGTGATATAAGGCCCTCCCCGATGATACCGCGCATACGCACCGAGCGTGTACGAATGAATGGCGCCTTGGCGATCTTTTTTCAAATTCTTGAATACATACGGTCCGGTGCCGATCGGTTTAAGATTATATTCCATCAACCCGAATTGTTGCGGCGAAACAGAGCTCCACAAATGATCCGGTAAAATACCAACGGTTAAAACCGACAAAAATGGGGCAAACGGCTCGGACAAATTAAATCGTACGGTAGCGGAATCAACTTTTGTCACGATCACGCCGGCCAAACTTCCCAAAAGAGGGCTTTTAATTTTTGGATTCTGAATGGCCTGAACAGTATATATGACATCATCGGCGGTGAATGGTTGATCATCATGCCAGCGCACATCGCGCCGCAAATAAAAAGTATAGGTCTTGCCGTCTGGCGCTACTTCAAAACGCTCGGCTAAGTCGGGCACAAATCCTTCCCGTTGATCATAGCGCACTAAACCGGAAAATACGAGCCGCGTAATGTCGAGATCAACATCGTTGGCTGGCGCCAGCACCGGATTGATAAATTGCGGTGAACCAACCAAAGCTTCAACATATTCTCCCCCGGTCGCGGGCACAATATCAGAAAACGAATAATACAAACGGTTCGCTAAAAATAAAGCGGACACCAAGAGCATCACCGCGGCCACGCGCAACAAACGTTGCTCGCGCCGTGTCAACACCTGCGTGAGATAGCGCCACTGTCGCCAGCGCGGCCAAGAACGAAGACCGCCCTGACCCTGAAAATGAAATTCCGCTCGCACCTGATCTTTTAAGGCGCGTGATGAGCGAACAAAACTTTGCGTAATGACCGTGCGGAACCAATGACGTAAGCGTTCAAAATAGCGTTGGGGCATGCAGAAAAAATCACAAACCGGTCACTAAATTCGGTGCGGTTTGTGAAGTTATTATAGTGCTAGGAAACAAACACGAGGGCATTAATAGCCGCTGTGATAAAAAACAGAACTGCCAAAACAATAGTGGCAATAAAGATGACCTTTTCCGGACCGCGGCGGGTATGAAACACTCCCCCATCACCACCAAAAGCGGCCCCGAGACCAGCTCCGCGCTGTTGCAATAATACAGCCACTACTAAAAGCACGGCCAAGATAATTTGCGTCACACGTAAGGCAATATGCATAGTAAATATGGCAAAATCAACTATAATTCAAACCAATTTTTGTAGTGTATCAAAGGAGCCCAACAAAGTCAATCAAACTAAAAATCCAAAATAAGAAATCAAAAGATCAACCATTATACTATTAAAAATTATATCTCTCTAATCTCTACACTCTTAACTACTACCGGCTGTACCGGTTGGGATACTTCGCCGCTGGCGCTTCTGACCACCGGCGCGTTAGCAATTGTATCCAGTGTTTCTAAACCGGAAAGCACCTGCCCAAAAATTACATAATTTTTGGGCAGAGGTACAGCGGAGTGCATGATAAAAAATTGACTACCGTTGGTGTTGGGGCCGGCATTCGCCATTGCCACCGTGCCGCGCGCGTACTCGCCCGTAAACGGTTCGTCGTCAAACTTGTAACCCGGCCCGCCCGTACCCGTCCCTTCCGGATCTCCCCCTTGAATCATAAAATTTTTAATCACCCGATGAAATATCGTATTATTGTAAAAACCCCGCTGGGCCAAAACCACAAAATTATTTACCGTAATCGGTGTCAACTTAGCATTTAATTCTATGGTTATCTCTCCCGCCGTGGTGTGCAAAATGGCTTGATAATTTTTTTGTGGATCAATTTGTAACGCGGGTGGAGTGGGCATAGATTGACGTGGTGGGGTGACTAAGACCGACGCTTGGTCAGAATTAATAAAACTACTACGGCTAAAAAAAATTGCGCCGACGATAATGATGCTAAGGAGTACAATTAAATAACTCCACTTCATAAATATTCGAATTACGAAAGGAATACGCCAATACGAACGCCCATAAAATACTATTTTGATGATACCGCAACCAACCTAGTAACGTCAATGCCGGCGCGACTAGTCAAAAAAATAGCCGAATCCCCGGACGAAGGATTCGGCGAGCGGCGCCAGACGATAACGCCACCACCGGCGCTTATGGTTCGCGCTCGTCTGGCCAATGCTGTTGGGCGGATTGCGGAAAAAACGCCACCCACCAAGCGACACACACGCTGACCAAATAGATGAGGCCGACAAGCGCTACAAACATCGCTACTAACGGCGACTCTATCTGCGCGGTCCAGGCAAACAGAATCATATCGAATACGAACAAGCCCAAACCAATCGATGCCACATCCCACAAGATCCTTTTTTGCGGCGGTAACGATTTTTCAATCCAGGGATACATGTTGGCTTCCCTCCTAGTTATTTAATCCTAGCAAACAGCCCTAAAAAATCAACCATCACTAATCCAACGTCCGGCGACGATGTAAAGTATGAAAATATTTACGCGCAAACCGATGCGACTCATCACGGACGCGTTGGAGTAGTTGCAAGCCAGCGCGAGCGCGGTCGAGATGAATCTCTTGCCAAGCACCATCGCGCCACACCACTAACCGTTCATCGCGTTTGGCCAAACCCACAATCGGCCGATCCGTGCCCGCCGCCGCCAACGCTTCCACCGCCGCGCGCACTTGCGGTTTGCCGCCGTCTATCAAAAATAAATCCGGCAATGGCCAAATACTACGCGCGCTTTGGTCGGCGTGCTGAAGACGACGCCTTAACACTTCGCGCATCATCGCCACATCATTGGCGCCACGTACGGTTTTGATTTTGAAACGCTTGTACTCCCCCGGCACCATAATACCATCACGCGCCACCACCAATGACGCCACTGCCGACGTGCCTTGGATATTAGAAATATCGTAGCCCTCGATATGACGCGGCGCGACCGCCAGACCGAGAATGGTTTGCACATCGTTCAACGCCGCGGCTTCTCGGCCTTCTTGCGCCACGGCGCGCGCTACCAATTGCGCCTGCAAAAATCGTTTGAGGCGCGCGGCTTTGTCGCGCCAATATGTTGCTCGTTCAAAATCTTCTTGCGCCGCCGCTTCGGCCATGGCCAAGTTAGCTTGTTTTAATAAACCGCGTACACCTTGGCCAAAAAACAGGCGCAATTCGCACACCACCTCGCGCCAACTACTACCTTCAACCCGCCACCCTCGCGCCCGCCGCACGAGCCGGTCGCGTTTTATACCAAAAATAATCCGCAACGCCCGCATAATCTCTTGCACCGGCGCTTTCTCCACAAACGGCCCAAAAAAAGTGGCCGGTGTCTGTTTTTTAAGTTTTGAATTTTTAATTTTATATTTGTTTCTGATTTCTAATTTCGTATTTCGAATTTTTCCTTGTGGCTGATGCGTCAAAAATATTTCCGGCGCAGTGGCTTCATGCGACACGCCGATAAAGAAAAAATTTTTGTCATCCTTCCACAAAATATTATACGGCGGCTGGGCGCGCTTGATCGCCTCCCCCTCGCGGATAATGGCCTCGAGCGACGTTTCGGTAACTTCATAGGTAATCGCGGCGGTGCGCGCCAATAAATCTTGTTTCAAACCGTCATACCCGGCGGCCAGATGCTGTTTTACCCGATCGCGAATCCGTTTGGCTTTACCAATATATAAAATCCGTCCGCTCGCGTCGCGAAAATAATACACCCCCGGAGCCAAGGGCAGTTTTTGTATATCCTGGGCGGTAAGCATACCACGAGCATAACGCAAATTGACCACAGTAGGCAAATCGAGATAGAATTAGCTTACTAGCTGATTAGCTTTCCAGCTTTTTAAAAAATACCTAAAGCTAGTTCCTAATAAGCTAAAAACTAACTAGCTAAAAAGCTATTTCCCTATGACCATTGACTCTCTCCTGTCAGTAGCGGCGCAAGCGGGCGCTTCTGACCTTCATGTGGTCGCCGGTCGGCCACCGATTTTGCGTATTGATGGCGCTCTACAAGATCTGACCCAAGAAAAACCAATTACCGCCGGACAAGCGGAAAAACTGATTTTAAGTATGCTGAATGAGCGGCAACGCACTGATTTTGCCAATAACAAAGAACTTGACCTATCATATGAGACACCGGATCATACCCGCTTCCGGGTAAACGTCCATTTCGAGCGTGGTACCGTCGGTTTGGTGGCGCGCGTCGTATCGCAAACCATTCCCACCATGGAAGAATTAAATATGCCGGAGATTGTGTACAAGCTGGCTCTATTACCAAGAGGGTTGGTCTTGATCACCGGTCCGGCCGGATGCGGCAAATCAACCGCGCTCGCCGCCATGATCAACTTAATCGATTCGCAAAAAAAAGTTAACATCATCACGCTCGAGGATCCCATCGAATTTTTGTTTTCGCCGCAACAAAGTATTATTAAACAACGCGAACTGGGCCGCGACTTTCTGTCCTTCAGCGATGGTTTGAAACACGCTCTGCGTCAAGATCCTAATGTGATCATGGTTGGTGAAATGCGCGATCTGGAAACAATTGCCTCGGCCATCACGCTCGCGGAAACCGGACACCTGGTACTCGCGACGCTCCATACCTACAACGCGGCGCAAACCGTTGATCGTATGGTTGACGTTTTTCCGCCGCATCAGCAAACCCAAATTCGTTTACAACTCGCCATCACCTTGGCTGGTGTAGTGTCACAACAACTCCTCCCGCGCTCGGGTGGTGGTCGAGTGGCGGCACGCGAAATTTTGCTCAACACGCCCGCGGTGGCCAACTTGATCCGCGAAAACAAAGTCGCCCAAATTAAAACCGCCATCCAAACCTCGCGTGAAGCCGGCATGATGACCATCGATCAGGACTTGAAACGTCTCTATCAAGAAAAACTCATCACCAAAGAAACTGCCGAAGCCCATATGCTGGACGGGCAGGTGCTGTAAAACTAGCTTCAGTAGCTTTTAGCTTCAGTAGGTGCAGTAGTTTTTAGTTATCCCTCTCTCTTGAGGGGAGAGGTTAGGAGAGGGTGAATGGTGGCTTGTTTCGAAATGTATACATTGATATAGTACCTCCCGTACGCGCCCGTGGTGAAATGGACCCCATACCAAGTTCGAATACGGGAAACTATGTACTACCGGTACGCTCGCGGTACACCGCCTTCGGCTTCTGTTACCGTAACCAGCCGGCTATCTTGCAACTTGTTACGGGGCAAGTATCACTCATCTCGTTACTACCTGTCCGGATAAAATTTACGCGCCCGTGGTGAAATGGATATCACTACTGCCTTCGAAGCAGCCGTTGGGGGTTCGAATCCCTCCGGGCGCAAAGCCATAACAAATTTTCTATGCGTATCACCCTCTGTCGCAGTATTGCTTTTTATACCGATCTATCTCCTTAATCCAATTCCCGATATGGCGTACAAAGAAGAAATAATCGGGTTGAGACCAATCGTAATCAACAATCAATTAGATTTAATTATCCCTCTCCCTTGATGGGAGAGGTTAGGAGAGGGTGAATGTGACCAAACTCATTTCCTACGCCAAAGAGTTACGCAAAAATTCCACTGCTGCCGAAAAGTTACTATGGCATCACTTGCGCGCAAAACAAATAATCACACTCAAATTCCGACGACAACAAGCCATCGGAAACTATATCGTTGATTTTGTCTGCTTTGAACGCAAGCTCATTATTGAGCTTGACGGTGGACAGCACGGTGAAGAAACGGGGTTACGGAAAGACCAAGAACGTGATAGGTGGTTACAATCACAAGGTTTTAAAATATTACGCTTTTGGAATAATGAAATATTTAAAAACATTGACGGGGTATTGGAAAAAATTCTTGAGCGCACACTCACCCTCCCCTAACCCCTCCCCTCAAGGGAGGGGGAAAAATACTTTGTCTCAAACAATACCTAGATTGTTTTTTTCAGCGCCTCATGTATAATCGTTTCATCCTGCGTCGCTAGCTCAATTGGTAGAGCAGAGGACTCTTAATCCTAAGGTTCCGGGTCCGATTCCCGGGCGACGCACCAAAAACACCACCCTAGGGTGGTGTTTTTTAAACAAATTTCTGCGTTAGTCAGCGTTCCGTCTGCGTGTGTCTACGATTTTGTTTTACAAAACCGCTTCCTTCGCGGCTTTGGCAACGCGGAACTTAACGACCGTCTTGGCCGCGATTTGAATACTGGCGCCGGTTGCCGGGTTACGACCCATGCGGGCGGCGCGATGCACCTTGACTAATTTACCAATGCCCGGCACCACAAATTCACCACTGTTCTTCACCTCATGATACGCCAAATTGGTCAGCGTATCGAGCAACATATCAACATCCTTTTTGCTCATGCCGGATTTCTCGGCGAGCGCATTCAAAACCTGTGACTTTGTCATCTTAGCCATACTATAATGTACGTTAGTGTATTAAATTTTCAACAAAGAGATCGACTTCTCCTTGCCTAATTATACAAAAACCCAATAAATACGCAATTTTTCTTTCCACAGGGCTATGGCCCAACCTATGATGAGATGCTTCTCGACTCTGCTCGAAGAATAAAAACAGCTTAAATAAGCAAATTAAACTGTTTTTAAAGTCATCTCTATAACGATGTGGGCGGCGGTACTACCGGTGCTGGTGGTGGAGTGGCTTGACCGGCGCCGGGCGAACGTAAAGCGTCTTTAAAATTCTTACCCGCCATAAATTTCGGAATCACTACCGGCTGAATGGTCATGCGCTCACCGGTACGCGGATTCACGCCGTCGCGCGCTCGCCGCGCTTGTGCCCTAAATTGACCAAAACCACTCAAGGTCATAACTTCACCGGCTTTAACACCATCAATAATCACATCCACCAACGCCGCCACCACGCTCTCGATTTGTGCCGGCGTCATCCCCGTGCGTTGCGCCACTCTTTCGGCAATGGTAACTTTGTTCACTTTCATAGGAATAGTAAATTAAGAACCAAGTAAATTAAGTAAGCCCCATTACCAATCCTTACATCCAAAACAGTTACCTCCTAGCTACGCCCCGACGTACTAAGGAAAAAACCTCTACGCTATAGTTCTCGGTGTTAGGATTGGTAACGGGGTAAAGTAAGCCAAAAATTTTTCCGTCTGCGCTTTTTATTTTGCTTAGTTCTTAATTTACTTATTTTACTTAATTTACTGTATTATTGTTTCTCTCCGAATCGATACGATGTTGGTCGCTTTAGCTGTTTCCGGATCAATCGTTATGGCTACGCCCTGAATGACGGCCGGACCGATCTCGGGGATATCTGCGCCGGTGGAGCGTTGCAATAAAAATTGCTGAATAATCGGCGCTCGTTCCATGCCAATCACGCCGTCGCGCGCGCCACACATGCCGGCATCAGTCACAGCCGCTGTACCACCTTCCAAAATCCGCGCATCGGCCGTTGGCACATGAGTATGAGACCCAACAATCGCGCTGGCGCGACCAGCCACATGCCAAAGCATGGCCTGCTTTTCGCTAGTAGCATCAGCGTGAAAATCCACCAAAACCGGAACCGCTGGATAATCGCGCTCTTTCATCTTCCAAAACGCGTCAAACGCTCGAAACGGACAATCTACAGTTTCTTTCATAAACACCCTGCCCATTAAATTTACCAAAAAAAGTTGATACACGCCAATCTGCACAAGTTTGACACCTGTTCCCGGATTGCCCGGCGGATAATTTTCCGGCCGCAACAAAACCAAATCAGCGTCTTCAATTAATTCAAACACTTCCGGTTTTTTCCAAATATGATTGCCGCTCGTGAACGCATCCACGCCAGCCGAGCGCAATTCTTCAATGGTCGCCCGCGACACACCTTTGCCGTGCGCCAAATTCTCGGCATTCGCAATCACATAATCCGCCGCCAATTCCCGACGCAAATCCGGCAAAAGCGCCTGCAGAGCCCGCCGCCCAATCCGACCCATTACATCACCGAAAAAAAGAATAGTCATATATTCACAATAAATATCTACTAATATCACGAGCGAAGCGAGTAATTATCAATCAGTATCTGATACTTATGGATACTCGCTTCGCGATATTTGTAGATACTAATTACAGAAATCAAATTATCTGGCATACTCGATGAGTCGCTTTTCGCGAATGACCGTGACGCGCACTTCGCCCGGATATTTAAGTTCTTCTTGAATCTTGTTGGCAATGTCTTTAGCCATTTTCGCCGCGCCCCAGTCGTCTACTTGTTCCGGTTGCACAAACACACGAATCTCACGACCGGCTTGAATGGCATAGGCCTTGTCCACACCGGGAAAACTTTTGGCCAGATTTTCCAATTCTTCCAAACGCTGAACATACTGCTCAAAGGTGCCGCGCCGCGCGCCGGTGCGCGCGCCTGATAATGCATCCGACACTTTTACAATCACCGCTTCTAATGTTTTCGGATGATCCTCGTGATGCCCGATCGACATGTACGCAATCTCTTCTGGCAAACCGAATTTTTTCATCAAGCTGTAACCCAACTCCGGATGTGACCCCTGCACCTCATGATCAATCGCTTTGCCGATGTCATGCAACAAGCCGCCTTTCTTGGCCACCGCCACATTCGCGCCGAGCATTTCCGCCAACATACCGGCTAAGTGCGATACTTCGATCGAATGCATCAGGTTATTCTGACCGTAACTGGTACGGAATTTCAACATGCCGATCAGTTGAATAATTTTTGGCGGCAAACCAGCCACGCCCACTTCAAACGCCGCCTCTTCCCCGGCCTTGCGAATTTCTTTGGCTAATTCTTTTTTCACTCGCTCCACGGTTTCTTCAATCCGCGCCGGTTGAATGCGGCCATCGGACAATAATTCTTCCAGTACGCGCTTGGCCAAATAACGGCGCAGTAAACTGAAGCCAGATAACACAATCACGCCCGGAGTTTCATCAATAATCACTTCCACGCCGGTCAACTGCTCAATCACTTTGATGTTGCGCCCTTCGCGACCGATGATACGCCCCTTCATTTCTTCATTCGGAATATTCACTACGGTGGTGGTGGTCTCGCCGGCGTGCGAGCCGGCATAACGCATCATGGCAGTGGCCATCAGGTCACGCGCTTTCTTTTCCATTTCTTCATCTCCATCGCGTTCTATCTTTTGAAAACGGGCAAACAAGTCCTCTTTCATATCACGCTCCAGGCGTGTAACCAGTTCTTGTTTGGCTTCGGCTTGAGTCAAGCCAGCCATAGTTTGCAAACGCTGGCTTTGCTGCTCTTTTATAGCCAAAATTTCTTTTTTCAACTCATCAATTTTCTGAATCCGTTCCTGTACTTGTTTTTCCTTGTCCTCTAATGCCAATAATTTGTCATCAAACAACGACTCGCGTTTTTCCAACCGAGCTTGCACTTGAGCGACCTCTTTGCGGCGCTCGTTATCTTCTTTTTTAGCGTCTTCAATTACTTGAAGCGACTTATCTTTGGCTTGGAGTAATATCTCCTTACCTTTATTCTTGGCCTCGGCCAAGAGTTGTTCGGCGCGTTGTTCAGCCGATTGAATGTTGCGCTGGGCCAAAATAACCCGCGCGAGATACCCCGCGAGTAAACCAACGACGAGGGCTATACTGCCCCCGACGATAAAAAGCAAATTCATAAGGTCTCGTCTGTCTTGCCGTCGAAAAGAGCCCAACAAACAACCAGGCCAGCGCCTGAACGCGGGCAAAAACCCAACTTGAGAGAGTGCTCAAAATAGTCATGGTAATCTCTTTCTAAGCAAAACAAGAAATCAAAAATTAATACTTCTATGTTAGCACAGCCTGCTGATAACGTCAAATTAACAAAAACAAGGTGATTTTCACCTTGTTTAACACCTAAAATAATAGTCAAGATTACGAAATTATCTTGTCGATAATTCCATAATCGAGGGCTTCTTGGGCTGACATGAAATAATCACGGTCGGAATCTTTTTCTACTTTCTCCACCGGCTGTTTGGTATGATGAGCCAAAATCAGATTAATTTTTTCTTTGGTTTTCAAAATATGCTCGGCGCGAATTTTTACATCGGTGGCCTGACCTTCGGCGCCGCCCATGACTTGATGGATCATCAGTTCGGCATTGGGTAAAGCCAACCGCTTACCCGGCTCACCCGCGGCCAATAACACGGCAGCCATACTCGCGGCCGTGCCCACACAAATAGTAGACACATCTGATTTTACATACTGCATGGTGTCATAAACTGCCATACCCGCTGTTACCGAACCGCCGGGTGAATTGATGTACATGCTAATATCTTTTTCATGACTTTCGCTGTCCAAAAATAACAACTGCGCAATCACCGTGTTAGCGACCGCGTCAGCAATCGCATCACCCAAAAAAATAATGCGCTCCTTGAGCAAGCGCGAATAAATATCATACGCCCGCTCGCCAAAACTAGATTTTTCAATAACGGTGGGGATGAGGTACATAAAAATACTTTTTGAAATTATTAGAAATTGATTGAAATTAAATGGAAATCAATAGCCATAAATTTCTACCAATTTCTAAGAATTTCTTTTAATTTCCATTCGTGATTTTCCAACTCTCTCCGTCTCTCACTATCCTGCCCGGGATCGTGAATCCGGCGGCTTTGACATGCCCGCCGCCGCCGAATAATTTGGCCACGCGGCTCACATCCACGTTGGCGCGCGTAGTGCGCAAACTGGCTTTGATCGTGCCGTCGCTCCGCTCCACTAAAAGCATTAACGCTTCCGCGTCGGCCAGTGAATTCAAAAAATTGGTAATACCCTCGGTGTCCTCTTCGCTAACGCCATGAGTTTGTAAATCTGCTTGCGTGATTACGCTCACCACCCAGCCCATGGTTTTGTGTTTGCGTAATCGTTGGAACGCTTCGCCCCACAAGCGCATGGTCGCTAAACTGCGATTACGAAAATTGTGACGAATCACGGTTTGCGGTTTGGCGCCTGATGCCACCAAATCAGCCGCGGCTAGCAATGATCCGGTGGTGGTGGCCAAATTGGAAAACGCGCCCGTGTCGGTCATTAAACCGGTGAGCAAGCAATTGGTGGCCGCGCGCGGAATACTTTTTCCGGCTTGACGCAAACAATTATAGAGTACCTCGGCAGTCGAAGACGCGTCAACTGCCACAATGTTCACATCGCCATAGCGTGTATTGGTGGCGTGATGATCAATATTGACAATGAACGGCCGAACGAGTAATTGATCCACTAAATCCTGGATACCGCAATAGCCCATGTCCCCGGAATCAAGCACCACCAGCACGTCGGGCGCGCGCGCTATAAATACTGCTGGCGCGGAAATAATTTTATCCGTGCCGGCCAAATAAGAAAACTGTTCCGCCGCCAGCGTGCGACAAAAAATTTGCACGTCTTTACCTTGCGCCCAGAGCACATGCGCTAATCCGAGGCCGGCGCCCAGCGTGTCGCCGTCCGGATGTTGATGAATCGCGATGGTCAAACGGACAGCAGCATCAATGTGCTGGAATGCGCGTTCAATGTCTGGTTTTGATAAAATCATTGCCCCAAAATATCTAATTGACCCATTCGACTTCTCTCACAGAGCAAAATCTAATGAAATCCCTTCCGCCGGCTGGCGAACCAATTACCCAATTGGGTTTTGTCCCCCTGCGGGGGATCTCCCGAAGGGAGGGTCATTCGGGCTTCATTAGAATAATTAGAACGATTAGGGTACTTAGAAATTATACTAACTTCTTCTGCCGAACTTCTTCCTTAAAGCAGTACAAAATATCGCCTTCATGCACGCGCGCTTTTCCTTCTAGACGCATGCCGCATTCACTCCCTTGCTCCACTTCCGACACCACTATTTTATTTTTCTGCAATTCTTGCAAAGTGCCGCGGCCGCGTTCCGTGCCGTTTTCGTGCATCACAGCCAGCACCGCACCCGGGACTAATTTTCCTTCAGTTACCGCTCCACCCAAAATCGTATACCGTGCTTCCGCTCGAAATATCGCTAACACTTTAACCGCGCCGTAATCCGTACGGATAACTTCTGGCGCCAACAACGCTTCAAGCTCGGCGCGCACATGATCCAATAAGTCATAAATAATTTCAAATCGGCGGATCATAACTTTTTTGCTCGATGCCAACCCCTCGATCGCGCGCGACAATAAAACCCGAAACGCTAAAATTTCCGCGCCGGCCGCTTCGGCTTGTAACACATCATTCTCCGTAATGTTGCCTAACCCGCGACCGATAATATGCAAACCGACTTCGGGATTATGAATACCGGCGAGCGATTCGATAATTGCCTCTTCCGATCCCAACATGTCACTCTTCAAAATCAATTTTATTTTTTTAATCCCCTCGCGCTCATCTTCTGTAACCGTGGTGAGCGAACCCAACTCCACGCGCTCTTTCGGTTGGTGTGACTTCCGCGCTTTCTCGCGCGATTTCACCAAGGCCGCATCATGCGTTACTTCCAAAATATCACCCATCTGCGGTACGCCTTTCAAACCCAACACGCGCACCGGTGTACCCGGCGGCGCTTCTTCAACTAATTCACCGCGATAATTTTTTAACATGCGCACTTTGCCGCCGACTTCACCGACAATCACGAGATCGCCTTTGCGCAATGTGCCTGTGTGCACCAACACCGTCGTAACCGCGCCTTCGCCGGAATCCATATGCGCTTCCACAATAGTGCCGATGGCATCACGCTTGGGGTTAGCTTTGAATCCTTCCAAATCAGCCACGAGTAGGAGCGTGGCAATCAAATCATCAACACCCTGACCGAGTTTTGCCGACACGGGCACGCATACCGTCTTGCCACCCCAATCTTCCGGCAATAAATTCAATTCGGCTAATTCGCGTTTAACACGTTCTTGATCCGCGCCGGGCGCGTCCATTTTATTGATCGCCACCACGAACGGTAATTTTTCTTGTTGGATAATTTGAATAGCTTCTTTGGTTTGTGGCTGAATACCGTCAACAGCTGATACCACCAGCACCGCTATGTCCGCCGCTCGGCCGCCGCGCGCCCGCATAGCGCGAAACGCTTCGTGACCCGGTGTGTCCAAGAACGTCAACATCTGACCATTTTTTTCGATTTGATACGCGCCGATGTGTTGCGTAATACCGCCGGATTCTCCGCCCATGACGTTGGTTTTGCGAATGGCGTCGAGTAGTTTTGTTTTGCCATGATCAACATGACCCATAACCACAATAATCGGCGGACGTGTGACGAGATCTTCGCCTTCTTCTTTAACCATAACTTTAATATCTTTGCTAGCCGGAATGGGGGCATTCGCTTCGTCATGACGAGTTACTTGAAAACCCAAGTCCTCGGCAATAATCGCCGCCGTCTCATAATCCACTTCTTGATTCAACGTGGCCATGACGCCGTTTTTCATCAACTCTTTGATCACCGCCGTTACTGGTAAATGCAAACTGGCGGCCAACTGCGACACCACTACCCGCGAAGGAATGGCTACCGGGCCAATTTCTTTAGCATGAGCCACGGCGGTCTTGGCCTGCTTTTCTTTTTGCGCCGCGTCAAGATGAATTTCACCGTCTTGCCATAAACGCAAAATACGATGCGCTTGCCGATCATCAATTTTAATGGCGCGACGGCCAATATGAAAACCCCACTCCGGAAGTTTTTCTAGGAGCGTATCGGTGGGAAGTTTCATCCTACGAGCTAATTCAGTAACGTTCATATAAACAAGAGTTTAGTAAAAATATCTGGCCATGTCAACCCAATGAAAAAACCGACCGGTGTACTCTCGTGCAGAGTATACCGGTCGGTTATAGTCGGTGTGGCCGGCGGCTAAGCCGCCCGGCCGCCGTCGCGACAGTGCCGGTGAAACCGGCGCGCCGCCACGAGCCGCGCCCGCTCGTACGCGGGCGACTGGACCATTGCGCTACGCGCCATGATCAACAGCCCCCCGCAGACGCCCATGGTGAGCGCCCCGGGGACAAACAAAACGATCGCCAGCACGACCGACCGCCGCCCCCAGCGGCTCGCTCGCACCACTTCCCAAATTCTCCGGATCATCTACTCCCTCCTCGTGAGCTTTCCGCCCACGTTGACAACCCATCGTGCATACGACCAACCGGAATGGCTGGCCGCCACACGATATTAACTTCCCTAGGACGCAACTCGACCGGAGTTGCTTCCCAGTGTTTTACCAGAAAAATCGTGATCCAACAGACGATTACTACTGTCTGCCAAACCACGATCCTGAACGCGAGTTTCCCTCCAGAATCTCGCATTTTTTCCTGTTCCCTCCTATAGTAATGAAAACACGTATAATCATAATAGCAGATTGGCTTTAAAAAGTCAATCCCACGACAGCTTAGCGCTAACGCGCCACCGATCCGAAAAACCCGAATACCTGCGGTGAGCGCCGTCGAACCGTATCCGAATGACCCGAATAAAATCCCCCACCCGCTTGACCCCCTTCTGGTGAAGAGAGAGAAAAAATATATTAATATCTCAAGAAATTAAAAAGAGCCCGCAGTCGGGCTCTTTCACCATTTACGGATTACGGATTACCCGTCTCGACTCGGTCGATCCGAGGCGGACGAGTTACGGATTACCCATCATTCCTCTGCCAATTCTTTTTCTTTTTGGGCTTTCAGAATAGCGGCTCGAATTTTGCCCAGCAAGGCCGGTTTTTCTTCGCGTAAAAAGTGACGGGCGTTTTCGCGAGCGACACCGAGTTTATCTTCCCCAAACACATACGAGTTGCCGTTTTTTTCAATCACTTCGTAAAGCACGCCCAAATCCAACAGATCACCAGATACCGAGATGCCTTCGTTGTACATAATATCAAATTCACAGGTCGTGAAGGGCGGCGCGACTTTATTTTTAACCAATTTAACTTTGACACGATTACCGATAATTTTTTCACCCTGCTTGATCTGCGCGGCGCGGCGCACTTCCACGCGGACACTCGAATAAAACTTCAAGGCCGTGCCGCCAGTGGTGGTTTCCGGATTGCCAAAAAATACCCCAATCTTCATGCGCGTTTGGTTAATAAAAATCAAAATAGTTTTTGTTTTGGAAATAATGGCCGTCAATTTACGCAGGGCTTGACTCATTAAGCGCGCTTGCAGGCCCATATGAGCGTCCCCCATCTCACCTTCGATTTCCGCTTTTGGCACCAGCGCGGCGACCGAGTCCACCACGATTATATCGATGCCGCCGGAACGCACGAGTGTTTCCACAATTTCTAACGCTTGTTCACCGGTGTCTGGTTGCGAAATAAATAATTCGTTCACATTGACGCCGATTTTTTTGGCGTAGTCCGGATCGAGCGCGTGTTCAGCATCAACATAGGCCGCCAAGCCGCCCAATTTTTGCACTTCGGCTACCACATGTTGCGCCAGGGTTGACTTGCCGGAACTCTCCGGACCAAACACCTCGCTAATGCGCCCGCGCGGAAAACCCATAACTCCTAATGCCAAATCGAGCGATAAACAACCCGATGTTACCACCTCAATATCCATCGCCCTGGCCTCGCCTAACCGCATGATCGAACCGTCGCCAAACCGACTCTTGATTTGATCAACCGCTTCTTGCGCCGCTCGATTTTTGGCTACCCCAATATCTTTAGTGGTAAGGTCGGACATATAAATAGCTTACTAGCTTTCTAGCTTCTTAGTTTATTAGGAAATAATTATTCTACCAAAATTCGGCGCTCGATCACGCGCGCTAAGCTGTGTTTTTTTTGTGCCACAATACGCAACGTGTTGACACCACTTTTTAGCTCTACTGTCTCGGTAAAACTGCCATCTTGAGCTTTAATTACCGTTTGACCATTGATAGTGACATTTGATTCCGGATCGGTTCGACCGGCCACACTGATTGAACGCTGGGCGATTACCACACCATCGCTAGGATTAGCAATCTCTACCATTGGCGCGTCAAAAAAATGCCACAACGAGAACCCCATCACGACTGTCATGGTGGCCAACCCTGCCCCCCAACTAATTTTACGCACGGCCTGAAACAAGGGTTGGCGTCGCACCAATGTCGGTGTGACGCGTTGCGTATGCAACAATGGATCATTGGCTCCGAGCAAGCGACACTCCTCCTCCGCTACCGCCAGTAATTCTTTAATATCAAATCCCAAAACACCATTGTACAAACGCAAATACTGCCGTACATACAAAACACCCGGAATAAAACGATAACGCCCTTCCTCGAGCGCTGTCAAATATTTGACCGGCAATCCGGCGGCGCGCGCCGCGGTCTCACGCGTGAACCCCAGCGCCTCGCGCCGAGCACATAACCGCTCACCCAAGGTCTCCTGATTCTCTAACGTTTTACTCAAAAATGCCATACAAAATTGTTAACAATTCAACAATAGAACAATCGAACAGTTAGAGTCCTTCTGTTTCTTCCCCCTCTTCCGTCTCTGCTTCCTCCGCCGGCGCCGCCGCCTCCTCATCGTACCTCTCGGGCACAACACTGTCAAACGAGCCGGCGGCAGTTTCTCGTTTAGCCAAAACCTCGCGTGGTTTAGCGCCATCGCCGGGACCGATAAACCCTTCTGCTTCCAACAAATCCAGAATCCGCGCGGCGCGAGCATAGCCAACTTTCAAGCGCCGCTGTAACAGTGAAGCCGAGGCGCGACCGGCTTGCAAAATTACTTCCCGCGCTTCCGCTAACAATTCATCGCCATCATCACTCGCGCCGACAACGGCGTGACCATTGATTCCCGGAATCGGCTGGGTGGGTTTAACCACCACCTGATCATTATACTCCGGCTGACCCAACTGGTTCGCCAAATAGTCAACAATATTTTTTACTTCTTGCTCATTGATAAACGCGCCTTGCAACCGTTTTGGTTTGGATAATTCCGCATTGATGAACAACATATCGCCACGGCCTAATAATTTTTCCGCGCCGCCTTGATCCAAAATCGTACGCGAATCGGTTTGCGAAGCAACGGCAAACGCCAATCGCGCCGGAATATTTGCTTTGATTAAACCGGTAATCACATCAACACTTGGCCGCTGGGTAGCCACGATCAAATGAATACCAACCGCCCGAGCCATCTGCGCCAAACGAATAATTGCCGCCTCAACTTCCGCCGGCGCCGTAGTCATCAAATCCGCCAACTCATCAATAATAATGACAATGTAAGGTAATTTTTCAGCCGCGCTGTCATTATATGTGGCGATGTTACGTTTCTTGGCGTTGGATAACAATTCAAACCGGCGATCCATTTCCAAAATCGCCCACTTCAAAGAATTAATGGTCTTCTTAACATCGGTAATCACCGGCGTGAGTAGATGCGGTACACCATTATAGATAGGAAATTCAACCCGCTTCGGGTCAACCAAAATTATGCGCAATGTGTCCGGACTATTTTGATACAGCAATGAGGTAATAATGATATTGAGACAGGCGGACTTACCCGAACCGGTCGCGCCGGCCACCAGCAAATGCGGCATGCGATCAAGCGCCGTTACCCACACCGATCCGGCCACATCTTTGCCCAAGGGAATTGATAAGGTGGATTCGCGTTCACGCCATTCCGGAGAATCAAACAATTCACGCAAGCGCACCAGCGCCACGCTTTGATTGGGCACTTCGATACCGACGAGCGAGCGACCGGGGATCGGCGCTTCAATACGAATCGGATGCGCGGCTAATGCCAGCGCCAGATCATTATGCAATTCGGTGATACGCGACAATTTAATACCTTCATGCGGTTTGAGAGTATATTGCGTCACCGTCGGGCCCACTGAAATATCCCCCATCTCAACCGGCACGCCAAAATTTTCCAGCGTACGCTGAATAATAATTTTGTTAGCTTTGATATCGCCCGAGGTTGGCTTGGCATTATTGGCCAATAACAAATCAATCGGCAGAACCACCGAGCCATAAACTTTTTTCTTTGGTCGCGAAGCCGAACGCGAGGCGGTGATTGCCGGCTCGTCCGCCGGTTCAGCCGCCACCACTTCTGCCGCTTCGTCCGCGTTTGGCTGTTCGGCTGACAAATTAACCGCTTGGTATTGGAATTGCGCCGCGACCAGATCACGACCGGCTGACGCGCGCGCCACTCGCCGCTCCAGCCACCACGCGCTAATTCCGGCTTTGACGCGCCGCGCACCTTCGAGCGCCAAGCGTAAAGTACCGACCGACGCGTTGAACGCCAAAAATAATCCAATCACGATCAGCGCCGCGATCACAATGCCAGTGGCGGGCGTGCCCATTAAATTTTCGAGGGGAGAAACTAAACTCGACCCCAACAACCCGCCCCCAGTAGTGCCAACCAGTTGCGTCAAACCAACGCCACCGATCATGAGTAAAAATAATCCCAGGGCGTTGATCAAACGAAAATCACCGGTCAACCGGCGCAAGTATAATAATGAAAAAAGACCAAGCGTGATCGGCCATAACCAAGCCGCTTGGCCAAACAAATATTGTAATAACGTGGTAATGATCACTCCCAGATTACCGGCCAAACCAGCTAACCCCAAACCCAAAATAATAGCCAAAGCAAAGGTCAACACCACCACAATTCCAGCGCGTGTCTCCGCCGCCACCTCCCAATGCGCTATGTCCGGTCGACCATCCTGTTCTCTGCGCCGCCCACCCACTTTCTGTTTTTTCTTGCGTGTCATGCTCCAGAGTATACTCTTATTGACGAAAATATTCAAGAATTTTTGTGAACAAAAATAAAAGTT
The DNA here is from genome assembly GCA_964491085.1 of uncultured Gammaproteobacteria bacterium. GTDB lineage: Bacteria > Patescibacteriota > Patescibacteriia > CAZBFB01 > CAZBFB01 > CAZBFB01. The sequence continues at coordinate 31,627 of CAZBFB010000031.1, forward strand.
CCCCCGGTGGTCTTGCTTGAAGGACCACCGGGGGGGGAAA
>CAZBFB010000032.1:0-4738 GCA_964491085.1 uncultured Gammaproteobacteria bacterium
GCGCCTACTGAAGCTAAAAGCTACTGAAGCTAAAGAAGCTAGCTACCACCCTTTTACTCGTAGCGCGTTCTCCGCCGCTTCAACTTGCGCTTCTTGTTTGCTGGCGCCGTCGCCCGAGGCCACCAGATCGGCGCCGAGGTATACGCCGACTTTGAAATTCTTGGCGTGATCCGGACCGGATTCCTCGAGCACTTGATAGGTCGGCGTGAGGTTGAGTTTTTCTTGCGCGGATTCTTGGAATTTTGTTTTCGGATCCAAATATAATTTTTTACTCAAAATATCATCGAGGCGCGACAAAATATAACGATGGATAATTTCTTTGGTGCGTTCGTAGCCCTGATCAAGATACACGGCGCCCAAGACGGCTTCGATGGCGTTGGCCAAAATATACATGCGGGCTTTGCCTAATTCTTTGGATTCGCCTCGGCTCATGTATAAGTATGGTTCAAGTTGCAAATCATGCTTGGCAATGTCCGATAATGTGCGGGCATTGACCAGCGCGGCGCGCCAGTTTGTTAGCTCGCCTTCTGGATTGGGATAATGCTGATACAAATATTCCGTCACGATTAACTCCAGCACGGCGTCACCTAAAAATTCGAGGCGTTCATTATGTCCCAATTCGAACTGCGGATGCTCGTTGATATAAGAACGATGCACCAAGCTCTGGACCAGCATATTTTTGTTTTTGAACGAGCAACCGAGGCGTTGTTCGAGCGAGGAGATATCGAGCGGCATGATATAAAACACAATCAGTATCTATTAGTATCGCGAAGCCACGCGTAGCGTGGTGAAGCCAGTATCTATGAGTATCAATTAGTATCAGATACTTATAGATAATTGCTCGCTAACACTCGCGATATTAATGGATATTAATTGTAGTAATTAATTTTTTTCTTGAATTTTTCCCGTTGCTACCATTTCTTTATATATTGTTCCCAAGACGCCGTTGATGAATTTGCCAGAGGATGGGCCGCCGAATGTTTTTGCCACTTCGATGGCTTCATTGATGGCGACCTTGGGCGGCACGGCATGTTGAAATAGTAGCTCAAAAATTCCCAAGCGCAGGACATTGCGATCAATCGTGGTAATGTGATCAAGCGGCCATTCGGGCGCGTAGCGTTGGATGGTGGCGTCAATGGCTGTTTGGTTTTTCAACACGCCAGCGAGGAGGGATAAGCTGAATTCGGTCTCGCTAAATTCCGGCGCGAATGATTGCTTTTGGTACTCGAAAATTTTGGTCACGTCATCACGCGCGCCGTTGAAGTCCCACTGGTAGAGTGTTTGTAATGCTAAGGTGCGAGCCAGATGTCGAGTGGACATATAAAGAACAAGCGAAAAACTAAAAACGAAAAGCGCAAAATAAATTTTAGCCCTTAGTTTTCTTGGTAGCTTTTTTCGCCGCTATTTTTGCTTTGCCGATAACACGGCCGCGGTATTTGCCGCAGGCCGGGCAGGCGCGATGCGGGAACATGGGCGCTTGGCAGTCGGGGCAGAGCGTGAGTTTTGGCGCGGTGAGTGCGTCATGAGAACGGCGACGGCGGCCGGCAGATCGAGATCTTCGTTTTGGCGGGACGGACATAGGGGGATCAGTAAATTAAGAACTAAGTAAAGTAAGCTTAGGTGGAATCAGATTCCTTTTCAGCTCTTGCTCTTTAAAAATCTACTTGCTATGATTATGGCTGTTCTTTTTCCTGCTTGCTGACATACTAAAGTTTTTTTCGATTCGCGTCAACCCCGTTAGAAATCCAAACAACTAAAATGGATCAAGAAAAAGCTATGCCCTTACGGACTTGGGGCGAAGCTATTACGTAAGACACTTAGGGAGAAGGATTTCTAACGGGGTCAAGCCGCATCAAGCGGCCGAGAGTTACGCACAGGTTATCCCCAAGATTTCCCCTTTTACGGCGTTGCGCGTCCGAGCCAGTTTAGTACCATATTACTACCCAGGCATTATAATTTTTTTGCGTTAGTCCGCGTGTCGTCCGCGTGTGTCTGCGCTTTGATTATGGTCGAAGTTCCAAAAGATCAATTGTGGCAGTCCGTGCTCTTGGCGCTGGAACCGTCTTTGAGTAAGGCAAATTTTACGACCTGGTTCAAGGAAACATTTTTATTGGACTGGACTGGCCAAATGGCTACCATCGCTGTACCCAATGCGTTTACGCAATCATGGCTTGAGAAAAAATATCATCGACAAATTGTCCAAGCACTGGAAAGGGCGGCTGATTGTCGCGTGCAACGCGTGCGTTATTCCATTGAACCGGATCGCGTGGCCGCGGCCGAGCGGGTGGCGCGCGAACAACAGCGCGTGCAAGTAATGGCTTCAGAAACCGAAGCACGGCGCGTGACCGTTTCGGCGGGCCGTTTTGAAGTGAGCAGTGGTGGCCTAATTCCCAAATACAGTTTTGATTCTTATATTGTTGGCAAAGGTAACGAACTGGCTCATGCCGCTTGCCAAGCCGCGAGTCGCGAGCCGGGCTTGAAATATAATCCGCTGTTTTTGTACGGCGGCGTGGGATTGGGTAAGACCCATTTGATGCACGCGGTTGGTCACGCCATTGCCGCGGCGCATAAAGAAGCCAAGATTTTGTATCTGACGGCGGAAAAGTTTACTAATGATTTTGTCCGCTCGCTGTCTGAAAAGGGCATCGGTATGGAGCGTTTTCGCAATTTTTATCGCGATGTTGATGTATTATTGGTAGACGATATCCAATTTATTGCCGGCAAAGAATCAACCCAAGAAGAATTTTTTCATACTTTTAACGCGCTTCATCAGCAGAATAAGCAGATGATTATCACATCGGATCGTCCGCCCAAATCGATTCCGTCGCTCGAACAGCGTTTAATTTCACGGTTTGAGTGGGGGATGATTGCCGATATTGCTTCACCTGATTTTGAAACGCGTTTGGCGATTTTGCAAGCCAAGTTGCGCGATCGCGTCATTCCATTGAGTCCGGAAGTGGTTAGTTTTTTAGCCGCGCAAATTCAGAACAATGTCCGCGAGCTCGAAGGCGCGCTCAACAAATTATATGCCTACTACGAATTGAGCCGGATCGAAATCACGGTGGATGTGGCCAAGAGTATTTTGGAAAGTTTTACTGCCACGCGCGGACAAGAAAATATTTCGCTGGCGCAATTGATTCAAACCGTAGCGGATTTTTATGAAATCACGCTGGTAGATTTGACTGGCGCCTGTCGCAAAAAAGGATTGGTGGTACCGCGTCAGATCGCGATGTTCTTGTTGCGCGAAGAATTGAGCATGTCATACCCGTCAATCGGCACCGAACTGGGCGGCCGCGATCACACCACCGCCATGCACGCTTATCAAAAAATCGTCAAAGAACTGGAACACAACGCGCGCCTGAAACAAGAAATCGAATTGATCAAACAGAAGATGTACGCGCGGTAATAACTTGTCCCCCTTCGGGGGATCCCCCGCAGGGGGATAATCCGTAAAATGAAGAGAGCCCGAGCGGGCTCTTTTTTGTGGAGGTATTTTTGAAAATAGATTAAGCTCGTTGACGATGGAGTTTTTTGATACTGACGGCGTCTTTTGCACGTTGCATAAAATTTTTTGCATTGAGCACTTCAATCAGCACCGGAGTGTTATCTTTGGTAAAATGTACAATCATATTTCCCACTTCGGTGGCATAGTCAATCGGCGCACCGGAAATCTCCCAGGAAAGCACATCCGCCTCCGGTTCATAAGCCAATTTTGGTTGGGTGCTAGTTTTCACGGTAGGTCGCTTTTGTAAGTGACACAAGCTCTCGGAGCGTGGGGGTGCTACCAAATTCAGCCAGTGATATTTTCATGATGTCGACATTCACCAGATTTCCTTTAGCGTCATAATCGAGCACCACGTTTCCTTTAACTTCCGAATCAACACTGGGAGATGGCGCGATCCGAATGGAAAGAATTTTTGCTTCGGGATCGTATTTGATTTTTGGATTTTTTATTTTCATAATTTTAGAAATATTTTTCAATTTTTGATGTATCAATGATGGTAATTATGAGCACATTGTCTACCTTCTCTTCATATACTACCATAAGGAGATGTCGTTTGGCAAACGCGGGGTGATAGTAAATCTTTTTTATGAGAAAACGAGCGTGATTCAAAAGTGATCTACCTAGTTTGTCAGGAAATTCAATAGCATGACGTACTTGATCTTCAGATACGCCACGTTCTGTCATCCGGTCTCGGGCATGTTTAGTAAATCGTAACCGCATACACAATCACGATAGCATTTTGTGTTTTATTTGACAAAATCGGAAAGCGTAGGTTAAAATCTGGAGGGAATACTATTTTGGCTCAACGCGAGCCGAGGAGCTCTGCTCATGAGACGAACCTACACCGTGGTGATCGAGCGTGATGGTGCGCCGATGTCTTGGCGCGGGTCCTTGCGGGCTCTGCAGATTGACAGTCGGAGTCGCACGTTGCGGCAGTTGCTAGGGCAAGTGCGGAGCGTTGCCACCTACAGGTTGCGACAGCTCGCCAAGCGGGGACTGAATCCATCGGCGGATATTCCGGCCAGCGCTGGGGAACGCAAGCGGGCGGCACTCGGCTGGTCGCTCGGTCGTCATGCCACGCTCCGCATCCGTCGCATCCGCGTGACGGTGTGACGCCCGCGTGCGTCGTTTTGCAACAACAGCGCTCTGCTTCGGTGGGGCGCTTATTTTTTTTGCAAAAAAAAGAACCCCGTGCGAGACGAGCGAACGATTTCGCTCAAATCTCGCGCGGGG
>CAZBFB010000033.1:0-9313 GCA_964491085.1 uncultured Gammaproteobacteria bacterium
ATAAAACGCGCCGGCTCTCGATCCGCCAATGAAACTTGCGCACCGCCGATGGCAAGTGCGTGCAAACGCTGTTCCGCCCGCGCGATAAATAATCCCGACTCGGTCGCTGGCTCTAGCTCTGCTTTTAATTCCGCCAACCATTTTGGATGCGTAAAATCTCCGGTCGCCAAAATTTGCGCGCCTTTCAATCGCGCCCAAGCATCAAGCGTAGAAACAGACAACGCCCGAGAACAAGCTCGAGCGTAACGCGAATGAATATGAAGATCGGCAACAAAACGTGTCATAATTACCCGCTAGTATACTCAAGATATTTTCCAAAAATGTGATGAAACGCATGCGTATAAAGTTCCGGATGTTGATATGCCGTAACACGTAATTGTTCTAGGGGAACAAAACACAACTCGCTCACTTCTGTTAAATCAGGATGAAATGGCCCGGCACACACCGACCGAAATACTGCGATAAATTCGCGATCAGCCGGATCATCTTTTAAGAATGTATAAAGATGTTCAAAGGATAACGCGGGTGCATCCGGTCGACAGGAAAATACTTCTTCGCGACACTCGCGCTGCACAGCGGTGGCATAATCCTCACCACTCATGACGTGTCCCCCTGGTGTACACCACAAACCGGCATTGCTAACCCTGAAGGAACGACGCTGTAACAAAATGTCTCGATAGGTTGTGTCACGAAACAACAATACTCCTGCTCCCCGATGCAAGAAACCTTGTGCATGACAGGTCGTTTTGAGCTCCTGCCCAACAATTGTATCGTGCTGATCAACCACGTCAACGTATTCCATATATCACCACTCTACTAGATTGTTAAAAAAAGAAAAAGGGGGGGGCGACGCCTACGCCAAGCCCCCCCCCAACACTACTGACGAAACACATCCAGTCCCAAGTCGCGCACGACCTGGAGAATATGATCGGCATGAATCCCGAAGCGCGCCATGCGCTCCTCACGACGCCCTTCAGCGTACAAACCATCAATCCGCTGTGTACCGTTCAAGTAGATCGCCGGGTGCGGCACTTCGGAGCGTATCGGACGCGGACCGAGCTGCCACAACAGTAGCAAAAGCTCAATCTGGAACCCGTACCCCTCAATGGTCAGATCTCGCAACACCCGTCTGATCATAGCGGCACGCATACCCCAAAAACCACAGAGTGCGTCGGTCAACGGCTCCCAGTCAACATACCGCGGTTTCAACATGCCGATGACCGCATCGCGCAACAGCTGCCGGTCGAGCGGCGCACGCCGATACTCATATTCGTTGTGGTAGCGTGAGCACTGTACAAAGTCCACACCGGATTCAAGTGCGTCAAACACCGTGAACAGACGCTCCGGATCATGCTGACCATCACCGTCAAGCGTCACACACGCATCGTAGTCATGCTCCAGCGTGTATGCCATTGCCTGACGATGACCATAAGAGATGCCAAGAATTTCGTCGTGGCGGATTGCACACGCACTGCTCCGTTTGAGGATATCCCACGTCCCGTCCGTGGAACCATCGTCAATCAACATCAAATCAAACGAGCGCTCGCACCGCAATCGTTCCAGCGTTGCCAGAATCTGCGGAAGATTTTCCTGTTCGTTACGTGCCCCTACTTTGACCAAGAATCTCATGACGATTCCTCCTCGAAAAGTTGTTCCCTCCCAACGCTCTCTATGAGAGGGAGCATTGGCAAAAAACAACCACGTGTCACCTCTACTACTCTATCCGCTCGGCAATCAAATGTTCCGCGATTGCTAATTGTTCCGGCGTGTTCACTCCCAAACATTCAAACGGATCAACCGTCATCGAAAACACCCGATCGCCTTGCACGATGGCAATTTTGACCATGTCGGTAAGATAATATTCTTTCTGCGCGTTATTATTTTGCAACTTTTTTAAATTCTGCCACAACCACACACTCTTAAACATGAACAAACTTGGATTCACTTCACGGATAGCGAGCTCCGGCGGTGTGGCATCTTTTTTTTCACGAATATCCACTACTTTACCGCTTGCGTCGCGAATGATTCTACCAAAATCATATAACGGCGCGCGCCACGAATTAAAATCCTGCACCACCGTGGTCAACATGGTGATCACCGCGTTCTCCTGTTCATGAAGCACATGCAATTTACGAATCGTAGCATCGGTAATCAGTGGATGATCTCCATACAACACCATAATATGTTCGATGCCTGGCGGCACCACTGCTGCAGCGCAACGCACCGCATGACCAGTACCTAATTGCTCGGTTTGCATGGCATAAAGATAATGCTCTCCCAAGGCTTGGCGCACCAGCTCCGCATTGTGCCCCACTACCAAAATGACACTATCCCCAAATCCGGCTTGGCGCACATTATCAAGCAGATAGGTAATAATGGGTCTGCCTAATATCAAGGTTAAAACTTTCGGATATACTCCATTAACGGAGCGCATGCGTTTACCTTGCCCGGCCGCCGGAATAATAACAGCTACTTTTGATTTGTGGGAATGTTCCATACCATGTCGAATAATAAACGTTGCGTGGCACTGATTTGTTTGTCTGCGATAACGACGCCGTACAGTTCTTGATTTTGGCCGAGGGCGATGTAGGCGCACCGATCGCCGTAAATTATGGTGTACGTCGGCAACTTAATTTCTCGCGATAATACTTTTCGTTCCGCCAGACGCGGTTCTTCCCCGCCCGGCCCGACCGCCAGCACGCGCACCATAATGCTTCGCTTGATGCGCTCCTCGGTAAAATTTATAAACTCGGTGTAGAGTGCGGGACGAATATCAAGCGCCGAGTACACGCGATACAATCGTTCGTTGGGCGGCAGAGCGCCGGTTACGGCGAGCACCTCATGCAAAATCATCCGCACGCCTTTTGCACCCTCGTGTAGTCGCGTGGTCGGACCGGCACCACCCGTCGGGATGAGTGCGGCCAATTCCGGCAACGCGGTTTCGAGCGATCGTTCCGTCGCGTCCAATTTTTGTTTGCGCCCGCGTACCACTTCGCGCAATCCAGCCGGCGGCGCGGCCAGAAAAAAATGTTTTTTCTCTTTTTCGTAATAACTCACCAACCCATGTGTTGCCAATTCTTTTAACGCTTCGTGCACCGTGCCACGATTGATGCCCGTGGCGGTGGCCACCATGCGCACCGATGACGGCCCGCGCCGCAGAAGCGCTTCATACACTCCGGCTTCTTTGGCGGAAAACCCCAACTCGGCTAGCAGAGAGATGAATGATTGATGCATATGAGACGTGTTTCGTATCTTTCGTAAAATTTCGTATTTCGTACCCTATAACGCCAAAGCAGTATAGTGAGTGACAAGGGTACGAACTACAAACAGGTACGAAATTTACGAAAGTAATGATGCTATGTATAGTACCCGCATAGTAGTATGTAGCGTTTCGGCTGTCAATGTCTTTTCAACATAGATTTTTAATAAACTGATAAATTGGCTTAGATAAAATAAAATAGGTGTCAGGAATTGCTCTGACACCTGCCGTTCCTAAAACATTATCAAACAGACGCTTTATGTCCTTCCATAATCGTCCGTGCGCCGCTCAATGTCGTGTTCATCAAAATCGCCAGTGGCAACTTCAAGCACTTCGCACGGCACCGAACCGGGCGCGCACGACAAACGATGCCAGGTACCAACCGGAATGGCGATTTCTTCACCGATCGCAAAATCCGCCGCTGATCGCCGGCCGTCGGCAAACTCCAGCTCAACATGCGCCACGCCGGCAACCACCTGCCAATACTCGCTCCGCCGCGTATGCCGCTGATCGGACAACCGCGCGCCCGGATTCACGGTCAAAATCTTGACCGTGCACACCTCATTGTGAGCAAACACCCGAAACCCTCCCCACGGACGGACGGAAGATTGTGGTGTAATTGATTTTATAGCTGACATTGCAAATTAAAAATTAGTTAGCTATGATACAGGCATGTATACCTATGATCTCCACACTCATTCTCATTTTTCCGATGGTGACTTGTCACCGACTGAACTATTTAAAGCGGCCCATGAGGCCGGCCTGGCCGGGTGCGTGCTGACGGACCATAATGTAACCGACGGCCTAGCGGAAGCCAGACAAACGGCTGATAGATACGGTCTTAAAACCTGTGATGGCATTGAAATCACCAGTAGCGCTTTTGAGCTTGATGTACACCTGCTCGGTTATGCCCAATCTTTTAATTATACCATTCTTAAACAAGGTCTCAAAAGTACGGTAGAAGGATATAAACAAAGAGTTCGTGACTCTATATCTCAACTCAACGCCGCTGGTTACACCAGCATAACGTATGATGACGTGGCTGACAAACCCGGTCTTCCCCATTCTTACTATGTAGCAAAGATCTATGCGAAAAAAAGCGGCTTACCATTAAAAAAAACAAAACCTTTGGTCGAACGCGGCGGTCCCGGCTATGTACCCTATGGTGATTGGGTATTGAAACCCGAAGCCGCTGTAGATTTGATACATCGAGCCGGTGGTATCGCCGTATTAGCTCACCCCGGCCACCTGACTAAACGAACAAGTCGCCATGACGATCAAACACATTACGATATTAAAAATTTACTTCATGCTCTTATCACCGCCGGCTTAGACGGCATTGAATTTTTATCTCCCCGTACCACTCCGGAGCAACGCGAATGGTTTGAAAAAATTATTGCTCCCCATGATCTTTTAATTTTTGGCGGATCTGATTACCATGGATCGGACCACCATCCTGAAATTTCTCTTGGCGATGGCGGAGTTACAGAAAATGATTGGAAAAAAATAGACCAGGCGCTCGCGTTACACGCCCGGTCATGAAACTTTGCCCGACTACTCGGGTTGCAATGGCGGCAATCCATTAGCCAGCCGCGTGAGCTGGATCTTGAGCCGCATCAGCTGATGATCGCTGAAACCATCGTTGATGTCAAAGTGTGTCTCGATGAAAATACGATCGAGACCAGTTTTACCAAAGCCTGAATTTCCGCGCACCAGCTCGCACGCCATGTTCCGACCACGGTAAAGATCCGAAGATTTCAACTCATGGATGAGTTGAAGTTTCTCATCGCGTGGTTTGGCGTGAAAATTGATGGCGCCATGTTGGAGCACACCATCCGTGACACCAAGTTCTGCGGCACTGCCCATGATGAGGTCTACAAAACTCTCACGCGCCAACGGACATAGCCGAGACAACTGGCTCAAGAGCACAACCAAAATACCCTCCTGCTCGAAATGACGCCAGTATGCCAGCCGTTGTCCCAGTGCAGTAGTCGGCTCCGGATATTCGATCATCACCGCACTGGGAAGACGAAAACGCGGTGGCATCAGGTCTACAAATGAGACCACTCCAGCCGGTGTCCGACAAAAATTCGCCGGCTTAGGATCAATGCCCACCAAGACATCGTGGGGTTGCCCCGGTACGGTTATGCTCAACAGTTGCTTAATCACCCTCAAGATATCTTGTGCTACCGCCACCGCCTTATCTGCGGTATTACATTCGTCGCCAAGATCACGCCCAGCATTGGCGCATGACATGACAATTTCGTAATTACCCGTATCGCGATTCCGCTGAATATTGGTGGCGAGTATTTCCGGAACGAGCACACCGACGCCAACCAAAGCCGCTCGGTAACCACTCATGGCAGCCACCAAGACATCGGCGTCAGCTTGTTCCCTCATCGTCTTCTTCTTGCCGGCAATAATCTTGATCACCTTGCCGTCATCGACGATCACTTCGGTGTGCGATCCACCCGCCACAACTCTCATGGTGCCCACGTAAATTACCTCGGTGTCACTATCACCAAACAGTGGAGTCACTGTTGCCATACCGCTTACCAGTGGTCTCGTCACAGGATTCCCTCCGGTTGTCACGTTGAGTGTGATTTGTCAAACAACTACCTCGCAAAGCCATACCTCCTACTATACCAGCTTATTTTTTCCATGCAACCCTCTCATTTGTGTAACAAAAAAATCCCCTGTGGGGGACAAAGAAAAAATTCCGCGTTGGTCTGCGTGTAGTCCGCGACCGTCCGCGCTGATATGAAATATCAGAAATTCACCGCATGGTTCCTGGCACTGGCCTACTCTTGCGCTTACGCACTACCATCGGCGCTGACAGGCTTAACTGCTGTGTTCGGGATGGGAACAGGTGTGGCCCTGTCGCTTGAGAGCACCAGGAACTATACGGTGAATTATCGCGAAAGAAATCTAACAGAGCACAGAAAGTGCAGATCCAATTATCTCCTCTCACCTCTGCGGGAGAGAGTACGTATGACCGATTAGTACGGCTCGGCTTAACACCTTACGGTGCTTAGACCTACCGCCTATCAACCTCCTAGTCTCGGAGGGGTCTATGATACCTAATCTTGAGGACGGCTTCGCACTTATATGCTTTCAGTGCTTATCCGTGCCAAACTTCGCTACCCAGCGATGCCCCTGGTGGGACAACTGGTACACGATTGGTTTGTCCTTCCCGGTCTTCTCATACTAGGGAAGGGCCCCCGCAAGTATCGGCGCCCATGACAGATAGGAGACCGAACTGTCTCACGACGTTCTGACGTTTATTCTTCATCCATGATTTCTCATGGGGCAGACTATACCTTGTTCGGCTATTATACCGAACCCGGCGTATTATAGAAGTTTATTAATCCCGATTATCGGGTACCTCCTATAAGCCCGCTCATGCGGGACAAGTCGTTACAGGGACAAACTTTGATTTGAGAATGGGAATTTCAAATGATTCTACCAGTGCCATAAACTTTTTGCTATTGGCACGATTGAATCGTAATCTGAAATTATTACGATCTCTGTTAATGGATCCTTTAATATTGTATTTTTTATCCAATACATCAAGTAACAACTTTTGTTCTGCTAAAACAAAAGATTGAGTATTTAAGATAAGACAATCATTCTCTCTACAACCATCGTCAGCGATCCATACTGCAAGTGCCAAAGGCGTAAGCATACCATCAATATGGTTAGGAATATGCTTTACTGTATTTTTGTAGAATTGCTGATGAAGTGCCGTAAAAATGGTTGATGTCTTGGTATGAAAAAACCAGGATAGATAATGACGATCATATCGACGGTCAAGCCAATCCGTACACCAAGGTTTTTTTAATACCAAATTCTTAAACTCTTCGTACTTCCAAAAGAGCAAGTCACGCTGGGAGTTCGCGTGATGTACACGGAACCGTGCGCTTCCTTGCAGAGATCTGCATTCTAAACGTCCATCGCCAAGTAAAGATCCAATAAGAATCTCCTGTTGGCGTGCCGTTAATTGTCTGTCTTCCCACGGTATTGCCTTCATACCTTTCAGTATATCACAACTGAAAGAGGAGGGCTTCACCGTTTTGAGCCGATTTTTACTGGGCTCAGAACCTTTTACCCAGCTCGCGTGCCGCTTTAATGGGCGAACAGCCCAACCCTTGGAAGCTTCTCCACCTCCAGGATGCGACGAGCCGACATCGAGGTGCCAAACCTCCCCGTCGATGTGGACTCTTGGGGGAGATCAGCCTGTTCACTAATTTATTTTTACCTCACATTACTGCAAGGAGTAGACTATATCTTCATCCCGACTTTCGATCGGGAGCACGGCATATGATAGAAGTTTGCTTTCCTGATTATCAGGTACCTTCTATCGCATCTTTACGAATTAGTCGTTACGGGGTCAATAAAAACTTAAAATGTAAAACGAAAAATGTAAAATATAATGCAAAAACGCAATTATATTTTTAGTGTTTCGCTTTTAGTTTTTCGTTTCTAAGACTTCCCACGGTATTGCCCTTGTACCCGACACCTCATGAGGAGCCAAGGGTTTCACCGTTATAGCCATGTACTTTGTTTCGTGTTGCCACGAAACAGGGACACAGATTGTATCCCCGGAGTAGCTTTTATCCGATGAGCTTCCGCCGTCCTATTTCGAAGAAATTGAATATGCAATTGCAAAATTCAATTTCACATACGGTCGGATCACTAAGTTCTGCTTTCGCAACTGCTCGACTTGTAGGTCTTGCAGTAAAGCTGGCTTGTGCCTTTACGCGACGCACCCGATTTCCATCCGGGCTTAGCCAACCTTGAAACGCCTCCGTTACATTTTGGGCAATTGTGTTAACCAAACCTTTGGTAATTTGTACCGCAGTGACGGATGTATGTAATCTTGGATCAAACTGCGAAAGATTGGAATCGTTTCCGAGATCAAATATATCTGAATTCCTTCCGGTTGTTTACGCAAACTTGTTTTTAGACCAAATTTTTTTAACAGTGCTTCTTGGAGACGACGCAAATCAGCATCACCAAATCCATGCGTGTTAAATAACACTGTTGAATGCGCATTTGATTTTATAGATCCATCATCCATATACCACACAGCCAACGCTAATGGCGTCAGCATCTTATTGATTAAACGCGGTACCACTTTTTTCCTGGTTCGATAGAATTGCTGGGCATAAAATCTTAATGCCCCAGAACTCAATGTATTGAACCAATATTTTTTGTACATTCCACTCACACTTCGCAGGTGTACATATCGTTCCCGCATCTGCGGTGATGTATGCACCCATTCACGAAATTCGTCATATAACCAGTCAACATACTCTTGCTGTTTGAGCGAGTGTTCAATTTTCAAACGATAGGTCATACCGAGATCTTTTGTTTCCAGATGACCATCGCCTAAAAGTGTGCCGACTAGTATTTCTCGCTGACGCGGCGTGAGTTTAAGAGTTTTTTTGTACAGTTCAATATTTTTATTGTACATAAGGTTTTAGTGGCCTTATTAAATATAAGGCCTCTTTATGTCGCCATAAAGTTCAGACTATATCACCCTCTCATGTGAGAGGTCGAGCGTGTAGTCGTTGAGGAGCCCCGATGATTACTCGGGTTTCCTGCTGATTGTCCGCACCAACAGATTTTCACCTTGCGGTACTGTTGGATACTCGGATGTTCCAGCATATAGCTCGAATGTGCGTTCTCTATCACTAGAGAACCGCCCCGACGAGAATTCTTCCCTTTTTGCAAAGGGATGTAACGGCACTGAATTCTCGCGTTGAGGCATCCGCCCCAGATAAACTACCCGCCAGCGACTGTCCACACTCCGGATTCACGGAGTAATGTTAGCACTGAAACAATGCAAGGGTGGTATCTCACTGGTGCCCGAAGGCTCCCACCTATGCTGAACATACAGAATCTCAATGCAATCGCAAGTTATAGTTAAGCTTCACGGGGTCTTTTCGTCCAGCCACGGGTAACCCGCATCTTCACGGGTCTTGCAATTTCGCCGAGTCCCTCGTTAAGACAGTTATCAAGTTGTTATGCCATTCGTGCAGGTCGGAACTT
>CAZBFB010000034.1:0-10417 GCA_964491085.1 uncultured Gammaproteobacteria bacterium
GAAAAATACAACAAACCGGGCAAGGTTTTTTTGGGATTGTTGCATCGGTTAGACCGGCCAGTGGCTGGCATTGTTTTGTTTGCCAAAACATCCAAAGGCGCGGCGCGATTGTCGGAACAGATTCGGGAGCGCGCGATTAAAAAAATATATCACGCCTTAGTGGTTGGCGTGCCCGAACCGCCGCAGAGTACATTGGTGCATTATTTGCAAAAAGATCACGACCGCAATGTGGTAACGGCGCATGACAGCCCCAAGCCGGACGCCCTGCGCGCGGAGTTGGATTATGAAACGGTTTCAGTTTCCTCCCTCTTTAGCAAAAGGGGGAGGCAAGGTGGGGGATTGAGTACAGCGTATCCCCTCCCTGGCCCTCCCCTTTTTGGAAAAGAGGAGGGAAAGATAGCGCGAGAAAAAAGGTATTCTCTTTTAAAAATAAATCTCAAAACCGGCCGGCCGCATCAAATTCGCGCGCAGTTGAGCGCGATCGGTTGTCCAATTGTGGGCGATGTAAAATATGGCGCGCCCCGGGCATTACCGGATCAAAGTATCGCTCTGGCCGCCACCATGATGACATTTCGGCTCGCAACCAAAGACGAGGAAAAAGTTTTACAAATCGATATTCCGGAAAAATGGCGACGGATGATGAATGCTTGCGTGTGATATCGGAAAATGGTATGCTCACCCTATAATCAATGGTAGAAATATTATGAGTATTCAATATATTAAGAACAACGCGGTACCAATTTTGAAACTACAAGGAGTAACCAAAGCAGCCCTGTTTGGTTCATTTGCCCGTGGTCAACAAAATAAAAAAAGCGATATTGACATGCTGGTGTGTTTGAAAAAAGGCGCAAGTTTGTTTGATTTGGTGGAATTAAAATTAAATTTAGAAAAAAAATTTGGTGCTAAGGTTGATCTCGTAACTTATAAATCTCTTCACCCATTATTACGGGCTAGAGTTTTACGAGAACAAAAAGTAATTTATGAAAAAAAGTAGTGATATTTTTTTGGCTCATATTTCGGTGTTGATCTTGATATCATCTGGATCGTGGTACAGAAAGATTTAGTGGTGTTAAAAAAGCAAATTGAAAAACTTTTGAAAACAAGGGATTGACAAAATTTTAGTTTCTGCTATCATGTTTTTGGAGAAACAAACTTCTGCTGGCACGCCAGCGGATTTTATTTATACCACTACGAAGGTACGAATAAGTACGAAATATACGAATGGATTAATTAATTATTTGTATTTTTCGTAAGGATTCGTAACTTCGTAGTAATAAGCTCATAGAACAATAAAGTATGAATATCCGTAATGTCGCTATCATCGCGCACGTCGACCATGGGAAGACGACTTTGGTGGATGCTTTGATTCGGTCGAGTACCGGGTTTAGTTCCAAAGAATTGGCCACGCGGGATTTGATTATGGATTCAAACGATTTGGAACGCGAACGCGGGATCACGATTTTTTCCAAAAACGCGGCGATTTTTTGGGGTGATACGAAAATAAATGTTATTGACACGCCGGGGCATGCGGATTTTGGCGGTGAAGTTGAGCGAGTGTTAAGCATGGCGGATGGTTGTTTGTTGTTGGTTGATGCCAAAGAAGGCCCAATGCCGCAAACCCGGTTTGTGCTCAAGCAAGCATTGAAACGCAAATTAAAAATTATCGTGGTGGTAAATAAAATTGACAAACCAGACGCGCGACCCGATTACGCCATCAACAAAGTGTTTGATTTGTTCGTTGAGCTCGGGGCGGACGATGCGTCGCTCGATTTTCCGATTGTGTACGCGTCAGCCAAACAGGCCAAAGCTGGTTTGACCGATGATTTGGCGAGCATGACCAATGTGGAGCCGATTTTTGAAGCAATTGTAAAACAGGTGCCGGCGCCCGGGGGTGATCCGGCTAAACCATTACAAATTTTGATTACTACAATTAGCGGTGATACTTTTAAGGGGCGTATTGCCACTGGCCGCGTGCACAACGGCACGGTGAATGCCGGGCAAGATGTGATGCATATTAATCGCGTCGGGGGGATGAAAAAATATCGCCTCGTGTCGCTCATGAGTTTTGAAGGTTTGAATCGTATTGACGCTACGAGCGCGAGCGCCGGTGATATTGTGGCGCTGGCTGGTATTCCGGATATTACGATCGGTGAGACGATTGCTGATGTGAATAGTCCAGTAGCCCTGCCGGTCTTGAGCATTGAAGAACCGACAGTTAAAATGACCTTCTCGGTAAATGATTCGCCCTTTTCCGGCCAGGAAGGCGTGTTTTCTACCTCGCGCCAAGTTCGTGAGCGCTTGTGGAAAGAATTGGAAACCGATATGGCTTTACGGGTAGATGATGTGCTGGCCGAGGAGGCGGCCAAGGGTCAAGCCGGCCCGTCTCGTAGAGCCGAGGCAGGCCCGTCTCGCAGAGCCGAGGCAGGCTGGATTGTGTCGGGTCGCGGTGAATTACATTTGGCAATTTTGATTGAACGCATGCGCCGCGAGGGATATGAATTTCAAGTATCGCGACCGCAGGTGATTATCAAAGAAGTGGCTGGGAAAAAATTAGCGCCGTTTGAACGGGTGTTTATCGAAGTACCCGAAGAGCACGCCGGCGTGATTTTACAAAAGTTGGGTAGCCGTCACGGGGAAGTGCAGGACATGAAAACCGAAAACGGCCTTGTGTATCTTGAGTTTATCATTCCCACGCGTGGTTTGTTTGGCTATCGCAGTGAATTTTTAACCGACACGCGCGGCCTAGGCATTATTAATACCATGTTTCATGGTTACGCGCCTGATCCCACCAGCTGGCGCGAGCGCGAGCAGGGATCACTCGTCGCTTATGAGACCGGCACCAGTAATTTGTACGGCTTGCTGGCGGTGCAGGATCGCGGCGTGTTGTTTTTTGGATCAGGTGTTCCAGTGTACCAGGGCCAAGTGGTGGGCCAACATTCACGTTCGAGTGATTTGCGTATCAACATTTGCAAAACCAAACAGCTTTCCAACATGCGTTCAAAAGGCGACGGCTCGGCTGAACATTTCAACGCGCCCCGCGTCATGGAATTGGAAGACGCGCTGGAATATATCGGCGACGATGAGCTGGTCGAAGTAACTCCAAAAAATATCCGCATCCGCAAGGTGATTTTGGATGAAAATGAAGCGAAACGGGTTAAGGCGCAATCCCGTTAGAAATCTGTATCAGGTTTCATCAAGCAGATTATTGTGGCGGCTTGGATCGACTTCGTCTTTTGTGGTTGGTGTTTTTTTGAATGTAGTGGATTTCTAACGGGACAAGGGAAAGTAATTAACAGGCAATGGATTGACTCGGGGCGAGCTGTTCAATATCATGAAGGTATATGGATGAGCAAAAAATTATTCAATTGCTGTTGAACAATCAGGAGCAGTTGCAAGTGCTTACGGGTACAGTGATGGGAATGCGCGAGCAGATCGCTGATTTACAAAATAGTGTAGAGCGCCTGGCCGGCATGGTGAAGCAGATTAGCGACGATCATGTTTTTGCAGTTGAATGGCTGAAGCGAATACAGTCCCAACTTGAACGTCAAGATGAGGATATTCGAAAAATAAAAATGCAATTAAAGTTAGCTTAATCTAAAAAGCTCTCGATGGAGAGCTTTTGTTGTTATGCAATTTCATTATCAAGAAGCAAATAGCGCGCAGAGTAAGAGTTTGGCAAAATTATTGGATCAGCTGGCGCCATATCGCGAGTTTTTGGAAAGGGTGGCCAAGCAGAGTGATTGGACGGTGCCGGAAAGTTCAATTAACTTGCCGCTGACCAAGACATTAACCCGACAGATTACCAAATTAGTGCGCGCTAAAACCAATCAGCATTTGAAATATGTGGTGGTGATCGGGATTGGTGGATCAAATTTGGGCGCTAAAGCAGTGTATGACGCGGCGTATGGCGTGGCTGACACGCTTGAACCCGAGCGTTATCCGAAAATGATTTTTTTGGATACGGTTGATCCGGAATTATTGGTGTATGCCCATGATTTGTTTGAGCGTTTGCAAACGCCGGAGGAAGTGTTGATAAATGTGATTAGTAAATCCGGCACGACCACGGAAAGCATTGTGGCGATGGAGGTGGTGATGGATGTGTTCGTGCGGCGGTGGGGTGATCGCGCGCTGGAGCGATTGGTGGTAACAACGGATGAGGGGTCGGTGTTGGCGCGCGCGGCGGAAGAACGTAAAATTACCTGTTTGACTATTCCCGCTGTCGTGGGCGGGCGGTATTCGGCACTGTCGGCGGTGGGCTTATTTCCGCTCGCGGCGGTGGGTGTTAATATCGCTATGTTGCAGGCCGGGGCGGCGGATATGCGCGCGCCGTGTTTGGCGGACACCAAAAAAAATCCAGCCGCCTGGGCCGCGGCAATTTTATTTTGGCATGAGCAACACGGCGCGGTCATGCACAATACCTTTTTATTTCACCCCGAGCTAGAATCGTTGGGGAAATGGTATCGGCAACTGCTGGCCGAGAGTATCGGCAAGCAATATAATTTGGCCGGACGAGAAGTGAATATTGGTTTCACGCCGACCGTTTCGATTGGCTCAACGGATTTGCATTCTGTGGGGCAATTATATTTGGCCGGACCGGCGCACACGATCACGACCTTTGTGTCGACGGTGCGAGCCAAGGATTTGCCGTTGAAGTCGCCCAAGCAGCAATTATTTTCCGATTTGGTGCCGGGAATAAAAGGCGTACCCGTGGCGCATATCATGCAAGCGATTTTGGATGGCACAAAAGCATCATATCGCGCGCGTAAATTACCGTTCATGGAAATTATTTTGCCCGGACTGTCGGCTTACGCGCTCGGCGAATTTTTGCAAATGAAAATGATGGAGACCATGTATCTGGCCAACCTGTTCGGTGTGAACGCCTTCGATCAACCGAATGTGGAATTATACAAGAGTGAGATGAGGAAGATATTGGGTGCATAATTTCCAATACCCAATTACCAATTTCATTGTAAATTGTATATTGTCCCCCGGCGAGGGATCTCCCGAAGGGAGAGTAATTAGAAATTACCTTCATCCTTTCGCTACAACAGCCGCGGTGACTGATGCGGCGCCGGCGGTGCGGAGAGTTTTGGCGGCTTGCGAGAGGGTTTGGCCGCTGGTCGAGATATCGTCGATCAGGAGAATGTGTCGGTGGTTGATTGTCTCGGGATTGGGGCAATAAAATGTGTTGGCAACATTCTCCAGGCGTTCGTTGACGGAGCGCATTTTTGATTGTTGCGGACTCCAATGGCGTTTCAACGCGGTAGTATTGAGGGACAAATTTAGTTGGGTGGCTAAGGCGGCGGCTAATAAATCGGTTTGATTGTAACCGCGCTGGCGGCGGCGGAGCCAGTGCATGGGGAGGGGAATGATTACGAGTTGTTTGAAATGATGTGGCGGGCGGACGAGGAGGGCTTGGCTGATAAGTTGCGCCAACGGTTCGGTTATGTCGCGCAGGCCGCGAAATTTCCAAGCATGGATTAGCGCCGTCATAATGGGTAGAGAAAATTGCGCGCCGACAACCAGATTGTCGAGCCGGAGATGTTGCCCGCAAGCCGAGCACATGTATCCGGACGTGGCGGCGTGGCAGAAAACGCAAACACCCTCCAGCCAGCGGAGGGTGAGGAGGTGGCGGCTACAGTCCGGGCAGAGATGCGATCCTTCACGCGTACAGCCGAAGCAGAGTTTGGGAAAGAGGAGATGAGTGAGATAGGAAAAATTTAAGTTCATGTTAAAAGAATGTCATTTCCATGAATCCGCCAACCAACGGATAGAATCCATACTCATTCATAATTTCCAATACCCAATTTCCAATGAAATTTGGCATTAAGCAGGGGACATTCTATTGGAAATTTGGTATTGGAAATTATTCTAGTACCAACGCGCCTTTCTTCACCGTCAAGCGAAAAACTTGCTCTGTCCCTGTCGGGTGGCGCAATAATTTTTGGCTGATCGGTCGTTCAATTGCTTCCAGCAAGGTGCGTTGCAGGTGTCGGGCGCCTTCAGTCGGTGAGTAGCTGGCAGTGATAATGTGTTTTTGCGCGCTCGGATTGACGATGATGTGGGCGTGTTGCGGAGCTAAGCGTTGATTGATCAGCGCTAGCTCGCGGCTAAGAATTTTTTTAAGCGCCGCGGCCGTCAGTGGCTGGAAGGAAACAATTTGATTAAGACGGTTGAGTAGTTCTTGCGGGAAGGTGTTAGCTAAAATTACGCGTACCTCGCGGTCAGCGGCTGACCAATCGTTGATTGGGTTCGTCCGGCGATCGGCAAAGCCCCAATCCGCCGCGGCAGTAAACAGCTCGCGGCCGACATTAGAGGTAAATACCAGTACGGTTTGGCGGAAATCAATCCAGCCACCGGCGGCATCGCGCAACCGGCCATCATCTAAAATTTGCAAAAATAAATTCCATACCTCCGGGTGGGCTTTTTCAAATTCGTCAAATAAGATGATGCTGTGAGGATGGTGTTTAACCCATTCGGTCAGCGTGCCGCCTTTATCATAGCCAACATAGCCGGCCGGAGCGCCGACTAATGTTGACACGGTGAAGCGTTCGGAAAATTCCGACATATTAAAACGCAGGAGAGCATCGGTTGAGCCGAACAATTCTCGTGCTAGCTCTTTAGCGAGCAAGGTCTTACCCACGCCCGAGGGGCCGAGTAATAATAATGATGCCAGCGGTCGGTGGGGATCATGTAGTTGCGCCGCCGCACGGACAATGGTTTCGCTCACGGCGGTGACGGCGGCTGTTTGGCCGATTACTTGTTTTTGTAAACGTTCAGCTAAACGAGCTAGTCGCAGGCGTTCATCTTCTGGCATGATAGACCAAGGAATTCCTGTGCGTTGAGCCAGAGTGACGGCGATATCGCGAGCCGTTACTTGCAACGGGGCGTGGATTTTGTTTGTTTTGAGTCGAGCAATGGCGGATTGAACGGCATTTTCATGTTCGCGTGCCAGTAATGCTTCTCGGAAATCATCACGCTTGAACGCCGCCAGCTTGTCGCGGCTAATGGTTTGTAAGCGTGTCATGAGTTGTTGTCGTTTTAGTTGTTGCCGTGGCTGTTCTTGGCGCAAACGCACGCGGGCTGCTGTTTCATCCAGCAGATCAAGCGCCTTATCCGGAAACGAGCGTTGGGGGAGATAGCGTTCGGTTAGAGTCACAGCTGAATCAAGCGCGTCTGGTGTGAAGTGAAGGTGATGGTATGTTTCATAAAACGGGGCGACCGAGTTGACGAGTTTTATGGTGTCTGCCGCCGACGGTTGATTTATATTAATCACTTGAAAACGACGGGCGAGCGCCGGATCGTGTTCAATGTGTTGTTTGTATTCTTGGTAGGTGGTGGCGCCGATACAACGAATGTCACCGCGAGCGAGCGCCGGTTTTAGCAAATTAGCCGCATCGAGAGAACCAGAGGCCGCTCCCGCGCCGACTAGTACATGGACCTCATCAATAAAGACGATGATCTCCGGATGATGCTCCAGTTCGTGCAAAAGTTGTTTGAGACGCGCTTCAAATTCACCGCGATAAATCGCGCCCGATACCATTTGTCCCAGATCAAGAGTAAAGACGCGCTTGCCAGCCAACGGCGCGGGCACATCGCCGCGGAAAATGCGTTGCGCCAGACCTTCCACCAGCGCAGTTTTACCCACGCCCGGGTCTCCTACTAACAACGGATTATTTTTTAATCGGCGTATGAGAATACTCATCACTGTAATCAGTTCTTCCTCGCGACCAATGAACGGATGCATTGTGGCCACGCGTTCCGGCGCAGTCAGTTCGATGCCAAACGATTCCAGCGCTGGTAAATGTTGCTGGGTTGATTCCAGCGCGCGTGTTTCATCGTCAGCGAACGGCGACAAGAGATCAGATAATTTTGAAGTGCTTTTCATGATACTCTTCAGGTGTTCTTTGAGACGGGATTCTTTTACATTTGCCTGGCGCAACAGATCAGACAAGCCAGCCGGTAAATGTAATTCCAAAATACTGGCGAGCAGATGTTCGGTGCCAACATACCAGTGCCGATGACGCGCGGCCAATTTGATAGCGTGCAATAATACTCCTTGGCTAGCTGGCGATAAGGGTAGAGCCGTGGTTTGTTCGGATATGAGCGCCAATTGTCGCGGAGCGGCGTTGCTGGAACGCACTAGGCCGTGCTTATCAAGAATATCGTAGGCCAATGATCCGTCTTCTTGTAACAGCGCGGCCAGTAAATGCTCCGGTTCTAAGGCAGAATCACGCGCTTCGTTGGCCAACAGCTCGGCTCGCTTTAATACAGACAGCACATGGGAGCTCATTATATCTTTTTTCACAGTTCTTTTTTTCATGGGTAATGGTATAATTTAGCAAGTATATTCAATACTACATACTACCACTTTATTTATCAAGTAGCAATGTATCAGATTGTTATCAATAATCTAACTGGCAAGCCGGTGCGGATGCGTCAATTTATCAAACCATTGGCCACGGTTTTGGCTAAGCATATGCCAATCCGGCAGGGGATTGAATTAACAGTAGTGCTGGTTTTGTCTCGGGCCATGCGTCAGTATAATCGGCGTTATCATGGGCAAGATCGGGTGACCGACGTGTTGACATTTGATCGTGAAATTATAATGTGTCCCCAGTACATCGCCGGCCAGGCCAAAGCCAGCGGTGAGCCGCAATGGGTTTGGTTGGTTCATGCTCTAGTACATGGTATTATGCATGCGTTAGGACACCATCACGAATCGGGTGGTGTCGCCGCGCGGCGCGTCATTAAATTAGAAGAAAAAATTTTGGAAGATCTCGGTATTAAACATACGGTATAGTATATTCGTAGTAATATTTTTTTATGAAATCTTTATATAAGAGTTTTTCGCATGCTTGTAGGGGCATGGCTTACGCTTTTCGGCATGAACGCAATTTTCGTATTCAAGTGGTGATGGGCGCCGTGGTGATTGTGGTCGGTATGTATTGGCCGCTCGCCAGTTGGCAAAGAATTATTTTATTGTTGTTGGTTATGACCGTACTGACACTCGAATTGGTGAACACAATTTTTGAACGGATCATTGATGTGGTCAAGCCCCAGCTCGCCACCTATGTGCGTGAGATCAAGGACTTGATGTCGGCGGCGGTGTTATTGGCGTCGGTATTTTCTTTGGCCATCGGCTTATTTATTTTTTGGCCGCATGTGCTATACTTTTTATCATGACGAAGTCAGTTGAACCAATTACCGGTATTGATATCGGCTCGACCGCGGTGCGGGTCGTGGTCGGTGAGCCCACCGACACGGACGAGGTGCGGATTATTGGCGTGGCCGAAGGGCCATCCGAAGGAGTGCAACGCGGCGTGATCACCAGTATCGAAGACACGGTTTCTAGCGTGTCGAGCGTGTTGGAAAAAGTGGAGCGGATGACCGGCTTGCCGGTGAATCACGCGGTGGTCGGTATGGGCGGGCATCATGTCATGTCTGAAGTAAGCCGTGGGGTAGTGGCGGTGTCGAGGGCTGATGGTGAAATCCAAGCCGATGATGTGGAACGGGTAATCGAAGCGGCGCAAGCCGTAGCCACTCCGCCGAATTACGAAATTTTGCATGTTTTGCCGCGCACGTTTAGTGTGGATAGCCAAGTGGGGATTCGTGATCCGGTGGGCATGGTCGGTATTAGATTGGAAGTGGAAGCGGAAATCATCGAAGGTATCTCCACTCATTTGAAAAATTTAACCAAGTGTATTCATCGCGCCGGAGTGCAGATTGATGACGTGGTGGCGTCGATTTTGGCCGCGTCGGCCGCGGTGTTGTCGCGCCGCCAAAAAGAATTGGGCGTGGCTTTAGTGGACATTGGCGGCACAACCACCAGCGTTGCCATTTACGAAGAAGGGGATTTGTTGGCGACACGCGTGTTTCCGGTGGGGGCGAGACATATCACCTCGGATGTGGCGATTGGTTTGCGTACCTCGATCGATGTGGCGGAAAAAATTAAAGTTGAATATGGTTCGTGTTTGTCTGATTTGATCAGTCGTCATGACGAGTTTGATTTGGAGACCGTGGGGAGCGCCGAGGCGGGACGTGTTAGTCGCAAGCAAGTGGCGGAAATTATTCAAGCGCGTTGTGAAGAAATTTTTCAGATGGTGAATGAAGAATTAACCGCTCATGGTCGGGCGGGTAAGTTGCCGGCGGGGATTGTGTTGGTTGGCGGTGGCGCAAAATTAGAAGGTTTGGTGGCCTGCGCTAAAGAGCATTGCAAATTGCCGGCGGCGATTGGCGTACCCAATCAAGTGGCGGCGACGGTGGATCGGATAGAAGATCCGGCGTTTGCGGTGGCGGCCGGATTGGTGAAGTGGGGATTTGATGATTGGTTGCAAGCGCCGCGTTCGAATTTTGGTATTTTAAGCGCCAAAGAAATTCGCGGCAAAATGCAAGATTTTTTTCGCCAATGGCTGCC
>CAZBFB010000035.1:0-7608 GCA_964491085.1 uncultured Gammaproteobacteria bacterium
AAAGCCCTGGAGCTGGCTATTTATCTCAAGAAAACACTTGGTCCAAAAACATTTGCTCGTCTCATGGCCGCCAGTACGAAAAAAGGGACTAACTGGCATGTGTACGTGAAAGCGTATGTATACGGTAAACATCCCAAAGACCACATCAGCAAGGTGTTGCGTGTTTCCGGCAAACACCGGACCATTGATTTGACTAAGTCAATGCCGTAGGTAAAGTAGTACCGGCAGAAAAACTCCCCGTAACCAACGGGGAGTTTTGGGTTTGATTTTTGTCCGGCTTTTGCTATGATAGTGGCATTATGGACACGCTAGAATTAGTTAGCGCCTTTTCAAAATTGCAAGCTCGACTCAAAATTCTTGAGCCGTCGCTTCAGATTGAGGAACAACGCGCCGAGTTGGCTGGTTTGGAAACAAAAATGCAGACACCGGGATTTTGGACTGATCAGCAGTCAGCCAAACAAATGAGCCAGCGGGCGGATCAAATTACCACATTTTTGCAAGAGTGGAGTTCTTTCCAACACGATTTAATCGCGGCGCGAGAAATCAGCCAATTGGATGCGTCAGATCAGAGCGTTACTTTGCGTACCGAGTTAGAGGATAAATATCAGGAATTGGAATCACGGCTGGCAAAATTTGAAACGCGCATTTTTTTGAGCGGCCCATACGATGGCGAGAATGCGATTGTGGCTTTGCATGCCGGCGCTGGCGGCACCGAAGCGCAGGATTGGACTGGCATGTTGTTGCGTATGTATTTACGCTATTGCGAACGGTCTGGTTGGGTGGCGCGCGTGGTGCACGAATCAAGGGGAGAAGAAGCCGGCTACAAAAGTGTGGTGGTTGAGGTGGCGGGTCGGAGTGCGTATGGTCATTTGCAAAGCGAAGCCGGCGTGCATCGGCTGGTGCGCTTGTCGCCCTTTGACGCGGATCATGCTCGTCATACTTCGTTTGCTTTGGTTGAGGTCTTACCGGAATTGGCACAAACCGTTGCGCTGGCGATTGATCCCAAGGATTTGCGGATTGATGTTTACATGGCCGGCGGTCATGGCGGGCAAAGCGTCAACACGACCTATTCGGCGGTGCGTATTGTTCATCTGCCCACTAATATTACCGTCACCTGTCAAAATGAACGCTCGCAACAACAGAACAAAGATACGGCCATGAAAATTTTACAAAGCCGTCTGATGGCTTTGGCTTCTGCTAAGCAGGAAGAAGAGCGTCAGCGTTTGCGTGGTGAGTTCCATGATGCCTCGTGGGGTAATCAGATTCGTTCCTATGTTTTGCATCCCTATAAAATGGTGAAGGATTTACGGACCGGATACGAGACGTCTGATCCGTCAGCCGTGCTCGATGGAAAATTGGATTTGTTGGTCGAGGCGTATCTAAGGTGGAAAGCAGGGAAGAAATAGTTTACTAAACTCTCCGGTTGTCATTCCCGCGAAAGCGGGAATCCAGACCCCCCTAACTCAATAATTTTCAATGATCAATTACCAATTTTCAATCAATGGTCAATTATCAATGATCAAAAGAATTAATTGAACATTAGAATTTGAAAATTGAAAATTAAAGTGTTCGTTAATCTGGCTCCCAAATCAAGTTTGGGATGACAACACTATCTTAAGATTTTTCATTGAAAACAATTTATGTCATACCCGCGGAGGCGGGAATCCAGACCCCCCTAATCAATTACCCTAATTAACCTAATTTCTAATTGACCTAATAAAATCCCAAGTTCCAATGACCCAATTGGGTTTTGTCCCCCTACGGAGGATCTCCCGAAGGGAGAGTGATTGGTGCTTCATTAGGTTAATTAGAGTAATTAGGTAATTAGAAATTATAGGAATCTGGATCCCAAATCAAGTTTGGGATGACAACCGGAGAGTTATATTAGCATATGTAGTCCTCTGGACTAATCTAGTAAACTATTTTATGTCAGCCGGTCGGTTGCGGAAATTATCACTGGCCTTTGTAGTGGGCGTGATTGCGGCCGCGTATGTCGAGCCGCCTTTTTTTGTAATGGTTGGTGTTTTGTTGTTAGCGGCCGTGGCGGCCATCATCCTGCCGCGGCGAGCGCGGGCGTCGGCACTACTAGTGATAGCATTGGCCGGCGGCGGTTTACGTTGGGGTAGCGAGCTAGATCAGTGGCAGGTAATGACACAACGCATCAATCAGATGACGACAAAACACGAAGCAGTTCAGTTGGTAATTGATGAGCCGGTTGATCAGCGTAATTTCGTGGTTGGAACTATTACGGCGCCGCTAGCGTTGGCAGGAGAACATTTACGCGTTCGCTTCAAAGCCAACGAGCCGGCTTATCCCGGCACGACCATTGAGGTGGTTTGCCGAGATATTTTTTTGGCCAAAAGCACGATTGCTTTGGCGCGCCACGATCTCGGTGTCTGCGCGCCAGCCACACTGACAGTATTGCCAGCAGTTTCGCATTGGCGCCAAGCGCGTCTGGTCACGCAACGCTCGGTGGCACAAATATTTGACCAATTGTTCACGCAACCAACGAATGGTTTTTTTCGCGCTTTGTTGCTCGGCGATACCAGTAAGCTAGCGCCAAACATAAATGAGGCGTTTCGGGCGACCGGCACTAGCCACATAATTGCAATTTCCGGTTTACACTTTTCCATCTTGGCGGGAGTGCTCAATATTTTACTCGCGGCGATTTTTTTGGGACCGCGCGGCCGTTTTGTTGCGCTTGTAATTTTATTCGCCGGTTATGTTTGGCTCGTAGGTCTTGAGGCCAGTGTGGTGCGCGGCGCGGTGTTTGCTGGGGCTATGCTGGCGGCCTATGTGTTGGGTCGATCGTGGCTAGCGTGGCACGCTTTGTCGCTCACGGCGGCGGTGTTTTTGTGGATTGATCCGTTTGCGGCCTATAGTATTTCGTTTCTGCTGTCGTTTAGCGCCACGACTGGTATGATTTTGATTACGCCGGCCATTGATACATATTTAGCGCGTTGGCCGGCGTTGCCCGACACGGTGCGGATAACGCTGGCCGGAGCAATCGGTCCGGTACTGGCGACTGGGCCGGTATTACTTTTATTTACCAACGTGCCAGTGGTGTCTCCGCTGGCCAATATTATGGTGGTACCTTTGGGCACGATTTTGATGTTGTTGGGTATAGTGGCCGCTGTCTTCAGCGTGTTATGGTTGCCCGGGGCAATTATTCTAGGTCACTTACTGGAGCGTTTATTTACTGGAATTGTGTTATTGCTCGAGTGGCTCGCGCTCTTTATTCCGCAGAATATCTCGTCACCGACCGGTTATCTGGTGCGGGGGGTATGGCTGGCGGGTGTGGTTTGGTTGTTCTGGCAGGGGAGTCGTGCCCTTGTGCCTAAGCCGCTTTTAGTATATACTCTGTCCCATGGAGGCATCCCCACACATCCTGCTGATTGAAGATGAGTCCGCGATTGCCGACATGTACGCGATTAAATTTCGCAAAGCCGGCTACATTATTACTGTCGCGCGGGACGGCGCTGAAGGGTTACGGCGTGCGCAGGAAACTCCGCCGGATTTGATTTTACTGGATATTATTATGCCGCGTATGGACGGATTCGCGGTATTAGCCGGTCTCAAACAACACAGCGCCACCAGTGCCATTCCCGTAGTGTTGTTGACCAATTTGGGGCAAGAAGAAGACATTCAGCGTGGTCTGGCGGCCGGAGCGATTGATTATTTAATTAAAGCCAACCACACTCCGGCCGAAGTGTTAGCCAAGGTTAAAAAGATTCTTACGTAGTCAAAAAATCAAGAAATCAATAAAACAAGAAAGCAAAATTGGTTCATTGTTTTAATGATTTCTTGATTAGGCCGTAGGCCGTGTGTTTAATTGATTTATTGATTATCAGTATGCAACCAAGTTTCAAACAAGAAAGAACTTATTTGATGATTAAGCCAGATGGTGTGAAGCGAGGTTTGACCGGGGAAATAATTCAACGAGTTGAACAGCGCGGCTTAAAAATCATTGCCTTAGAGATGAGCACTCCTAACCGCCAGCAGATGGATGATCATTATCCCAAAGATGAGGCCTGGCGCCAACGGATTGGCGAGAAGACATTAGCGACTTATGCTAAATATCATATTGATGCGGACGCGGCGTTGGGAACTCACGATCCGCTGGCGATCGGTAATATGGTGCGACAATGGTTGATTGACTTTATGACCTCCGGCCCGGTGGTGAAAATGGTAGTGGAAGGAATTCACGCGATTGATATGGTGCGCAAGCTGTGTGGCAACACCATGCCGTATTTGGCCGAGATGGGTACGATCCGCGGCGATTTTTCGGTTGATTCACCAGCCGAAGCTAATCGAGCCAAGCGATCGGTGCATAACTTGGTACACGCCTCCGAAACAGCCGCTGAAGCCCAGCATGAAATTGAACACTGGTTTTCTTTGGAACAAATTCACAGTTATAATCGAGCGGAAGAGGACACTATGTTCTAACGAACCGCGGATTAACGCGGACCAACGCAGAACGACGCAGACAAAATTTCCTCCCTCTGTAATCAGGGGGAGGTTAGGTGGGGGATCCTCCGCCGGGGGACGAGTTACCCGTCTCGACTCGGTCGATTCGAGGCGGACGCTACAAAATGATAATGAGATGGGGTTGTGAATAACCGTTTGACAGCCATACGCCAAGGCGTATAATCGAACTAATTATGCGGAACTGTAATTTTATTATGATCGCCCAGCTTATGAAGGACATTAATGTCCCGTCATTTTCATTGGGTCGGTCGTATGGCGCAACTGCATAACCAGTTTTTCAACAGCAGGCCGTTTGATCCGACCCGACAACGGGTCGGATCTGTTTTTTGGAGCTCATCTCAAAACAGGAGGCAGGTTGACTCATGAGTGGAGCCAAGGAGGGTACGGTGAACACACAGGAGCAGAAGGACATATTGGACTCTGCTTGGATCAACATCAAGTCTGCGCTGGAGGAGCGCGGCGACAGGGCGGTTGATGATGTTATTGCCGTGGAGAAGAGGTATTGGGAGAGGGTTCTTCCCCAGGATGAGGTGACTGGCATAATTCAGGATGTGCTCAAAGAGCTGGGGTTGTCGAGCGGAGCGGACAGTGTCTTCAGTTTGGACACGGTGCATCCGGCAAAAGAAGGACACGCCTAGTCCTAAAGTAAGTCGCCCCGTTTCGGAGTGTCTGTTCTGGCCGCAGAGCAGACACTCCTAATTTTTTAGAATAAAAAAATCGACCTTGTTTGGTCGATTTTTTGGTCGGGCTAGTGGGATTTGAACCCACGACTTCATGCACCCCATGCATGCGCGCTACCACTGCGCTATAGCCCGATATCTATAGCTGGATTGTACCCTATAACTCACAAAAAACACAAGAAGCGACCATGGGCCGCTCCTAAAAAGCTAACTAGCTAACAAGCTAGGAAGCTATTTTGGCTTTTGTCTTAAGGCAATTTGTGCACAGTAAAGTTGTCTTGCCGGCAATGTGCCGTGTTTGGATATTGACGCGTTGGCGGCGGATGGTCGCAATATTGGAGTGAGAACGAGAATTCGCGCGCACGCTTGATCGGCCGCAGGTGTTACAGATTTTTGCCATAGGATTTATTACGAGATTAGCTATGGAGAGATAGTACACGGTGGAAATACCGGTGTCAAGATTAAGTATGCTCACGCGCGAACACTGCCTTGGCTTGTTTGAGTCGGTCGGGTGAGGCGAGCAGATCAAAAGCCGTCAGCGCCAAACCGGTCATAGCTGTTTGCAAATATATTTCACTGGCTTGGCCGCGCGCGCAGGCAACGGCATGTTCCGGGGTGTGCGTGCTGGAATTGTCAACCAGCACATCCGCGTGCAGAGTGGGTATTACTTGACTGACATTGCCAGTATCAATTGAGTCGTTCAGCAACCCGCGGCGTGGTTCGAATGGCGCTACCATTAGCGTGAGATTTTTTTCAAAGGTATTTTCCAGAGTTTCATTGGGCGCAAATGGTAGGTAAGGCGGTTCGGCCAATTTAAATTCCACTCGAAAAGGCGTATGCTGGATTATTTTTTTAAGGCGTTGTTCAATGCGTTGCTTGGTGCGCAGCATAACTTTTTCATCATATGACCAGATACCAACGTCAACCACTAATTGTGGCGGTGTTACATTGTGTTTTGTGCCGCCTACCGGCACGCTCCACAAAATTGATGTACCCACGCCGGAGCTATTTTTGACAATGCGCAATGTTACCAATACCTCCGTGAGCATATCCATTAAATTCAGTTTGCGGCGGTGGTACATTTTTGGCGCGTTATTTTGATACAGGGTGATAATAAATCCTTGCGAAGCAACCGTGCGATAGCCGGCCCGTGTCTCCGAGCCGGTGTGGGTCATGAGCGCCGCGTCAACTGGTTTGAAAATTCCGGCATTAAGTAACTTTATTTTTCCACCGCCGGCTTCTTCTTCCGGACAACCCAGCACCACCAGTGATCCCGGAATATTTTTGAGCGCGCCGCTTTTTTCTAAAGCGATTGCGGCATATGTGCTCGCCGCGCCGCTTAAATTATGACCGCAGGCGTGACCCATTTCCGGCAAAGCATCGTATTCAGCCAGTAGGGCAATTATGGGTTTGCCCGCGCCGAAGGTGGCGCAAAAAGCCGTGGCCATACCAGCCACACCCGTTTCCACAATAGCGCCGGCCGATTTTAATTTGGCACACAACAGCGCGGCGGAGCGATGCTCTTGTCCGCTTAATTCATGCCAATCATAAATCTGTTGCGCCGCATCCGCCGCTTCCGGCAGAAATTTTTGCGCCGTTGCCATGATGGTTTGTTTTGGTTCGAGCAGAGAAAGCATGGCTAGTAGTTTATCGTAAATTTATGGTTTTGTCAAAGCTTAGTTGACAAGCTTAGTTGAATAAATTGAGATATCGTTCTATAATCGACACTAGTCATTAAACATTACTCGCGCTATACTTAAACCCATGTCTCTCCTCTTTTTTTTCCTTATCATTATCCCCAGCGCCATCATTCACGAATACATGCACGGCTGGATGGCGGATCGGTTAGGGGATCCGACCGCGCGGTATGCCGGGCGCTTAACGCTCAATCCAATTCCGCATATTGATTTGTTTGGCACGATCGTGCTGCCGTTATTATTGTTTTTCACGACTGGCGGATCGTTTTTATTTGCCTACGCCAAACCGGTGCCGTATGATCCGCGCTATTTGAAGTACAAACGCTGGGGGCCGGCGCTTGTTGGCGCGGCCGGGCCGTTGGCCAATATTTTGGTGGCGCTTCTGTTGGCGGTGATAGCCGCGTTCTTGCCGCTTGATGTCGTTACAAAAACAGCGGGCTTGCAGGGTTTTTTATCTGATCAGTTCGCTGGCGGTTGGCAAGGATTTTATTCTCTATTGTTGATTATCATGTACGCCAATGTGGGTCTGGCGATATTCAACTTGGTGCCGATCCCACCGCTCGACGGTTCAAAAGTATTGTTAGCCGTCTTGCCCGAGGCCTGGCAGGAAATAAAAAACACCCTCGAACAGTATGGTTTTGTGATCCTGCTTCTGTTCATTTTTTTCGGTTTCGAGTTCATCCTCCCCATAATCCGCTGGGTGTTTTCACTCTTAGTGGGATTGAGTTTGTGGTAGGTTTTTT
>CAZBFB010000036.1:0-15015 GCA_964491085.1 uncultured Gammaproteobacteria bacterium
AATGACAACTATAAAACTCTACGCTCTTTTAACTTCTCAACTAGATCCTCATACACCTCATCAATCGGCGGGGTAGCGTTTATTTCGAGCAAAACGCCACGATCGCGATAGAGTTGAATTACCGGCTCGGTGTCGCGGTGATAAATTTCTAAACGCTGGGCCAACGCAAACGGCGTATCATCCGGCCTCTGCACCGGCACACCGCCACAGGGACAACCATTGACTGGCGGCGGGTTATATTCAATATGATAAATTTTTTTACACTGCGGGCACACGCGCCGACCGGATAAACGACGAATCGCTTCGACATCGCTTAACTGAAATAAAATCGCCAATGTCGGCGGTGCGATTTCATCCACATCGCGAGCTTGCGCCAGATTGCGCGGATAACCGTCTAGCATAGCGCCGTTTTTACACGCCGGAGTTTGCAAAACATCCGACACCAGTTCTTTGCTAATGTAATCCGGCACCATTTTACCGGCCATATACAAATCACGAATCATGCGTCCGCGCTCCGTGTCTTTTTTTGTTTCCGGCACCAACAAATTCCCCGCGCTCAACGCCGGAATCCCCCACAACACACTCAACCGCTCCCCCTGCGTCCCCTTCCCCGACCCCTGCGGCCCCATTAATAAAATTATTTTCTTGGACATATTACTATTAAGTATAGCTTATGTGGAGCAAAAAAAGAAGCGCCCAGGATGGGCGTAGCTTCTCGACAAGCTCAAATAATAATCACCCTCTCCTAACCTCTCCCCTCAAGGGAGAGGGAAAATAAAAATCTCCGCCAACAAGCGGAGATTTTTTAATTAAAGCTACTGAAGCTAAAAAGCTAATCAGCTAGGAAGCTAGTTTATAGTCCTTCATATTCTCTCATTTGCAACTGCGCGTCAACTTGTTTGACGGTTTCGATGGCTACGCTCACCACGATCAATAAGCTGGTACCACCCACCACCAGGGCCTGCGTGCCAGTGAATTGCTGGACAACGAGCGGTAAGACCGCAATCACGCCGAGGAATAGCGCGCCCGCCAACATAATGCGATTAGTTACATACAATAAATACTGTTCGGTTTGTTGGCCCGGGCGAATCCCCGGAATGAAACCGCCCTGTTTTTGTAAACTTTCGGCAATGCGGTTCGGGTGAAACACCACGGCGGTGTAAAAATAGGTAAAGGCAAAAACTAGTACAAAATACATCACGCCATAGAACAACTGATTTTGGAAAGTAACAATCACCCAGTTAGCCACTGTTTGAATCCAGCCAACCTGCACCCGTAATAAAAACTGGGCAACCAGCGGCGGAAACAAAATCAGCGAGATGGCAAAAATAATTGGAATCACGCCAGCCATATTAACCCGCAAAGGCAGATGCGTTGAGGTGCCGCCAAACATACGCATGCCACGCACTTGACGAGCATACTGCACCGGCACATTGCGCTGGGCCTCCGTAATCATCACCACACCCACGATGGTAATAATGGCCAGCGCTATGAACAGCACGATGTTAGGAATTTGCGAAGGATCAAAGGTCAAAATCGTTTGCTGAATACTTTTCGGTAAACTAGAGACAATGCCCGCGAAAATGATGAGCGAAATACCATTACCCACTTTTTTCTCCGTCATCAGTTCACCAATCCACATAAGGAACACCGTACCGGCGGTAATAGTGATCAACATGGTAGTCAGGCGCCAAGGGTCAACTGTTCCTAAAATATTCTGGCCGGATTGGCGCAATAAACTGATGGTGCCATAGGCCTGTAAGACAGCCAGCGGCACAGTAAGATAGCGCGTCCAGGCGTTGATCTTTTCTTGACCACCCGGTTCTTTGGCCAACTCTTCTAATTTTGGAATTACCATGCTCAACAATTGCAAAATAATTGAGGCGGTGATATACGGCGCCACGCCCAACATCAAAATCGAAAAACTCTCTAAACTACCGCCGGAAAAAATATTCACCAAACCCAAAAATTGGTTAGATTGAAATAACTGACGCAACGCAGCCACATCAATTCCCGGAATAGGCACGTGCGCGCCGATACGAAAGACGATGAGCATTCCTAAAACAAACAAAATACTCTTGCGCAAGTCCTTCAATCGCCAAATTCTGGTAAACTTTTCGAACATATAGGAATCAAGAAATCAATAAAACAAAAAATCAACCAGGATTAAACACGATAACAAAATTCTGATTTTTGATTTTTTGTTTTCATGTTTTTTTGATTTTTTGGTTATTTAGTTGTGCCACCGGCTTTGCGGAAAATCTTTTTGGCGGACTGGGAAAATGCACAGCCGACAATTACCAATTTTTTCTTGAAAGTGCCGCCCGTTAAAATTTTTACCGACGCGTTTTTCTCGATCAATCCGTATTTTTTTAACAACGCCGGGGTGATCCGCGCGCCGTCGGCAAATACTTCGGCCAAAACGCCCAACGATACGGTTTGCGGTTTGCTGTATTGACTGACGAATCCGCGTTTTTTCGGCAAGGTCTGAATCATGGCCTTCATACCAAAACGCTTCAAGCCCTTTTTGCCACCGGACCGCGCTCGCTGGCCTTTGACACCGCGCCCAGAATACGTACCGCGGCCACTTCCCAAACCGCGACCAAAACGCTTACCACGCTTGCGGTTGGCTCCGGTTAGAGTATGGAGGGTGAGAGTAGGAGTAGTCATATATAATCACTGCAACACAGAATTAATTAATTTTGTTTTTGTGTTGAAGTGTTTTTACGGTTTTGTGGTTTGGCCGGAGCAAACATGGTCAACGCTTTAAATGTCGCTCGTACATTATTGATCTTATTTTTTGATCCGTGTATTTTGGAAACAATATCCACCACCCCAGCCAAATCCAATACTTGACGCAACGCGCCCCCAGCTTTCATGCCAGTACCTTCTTTGGCTGGCTTCAAAAATACGCGCGCGGCTTTATATTTAACCGTAATTTGATGAGGAATGGTACGCTTATCAACAATCGGCACAGTAATCACGTTTTTCTTGGCTTGCGTGCTGGCTTTAGCAATCGCCATACTAACATCTTGCCCTTTGGCTAAACCATAGCCCACGCGGCCTTTACGATCACCCACCACTACGCAAGCGCGAAAACGCATGCGCTTACCGCCGGCCATAACGCGAGTAACGCGAGCCAGCTCAATAATGGCCTGTTCAAACTCTTGCACTTCGCCCTGATCGCGACCTTTGCGATCGCGCGGATTACGACCACCCCGGCGTTGCGGCGGACGTTCTTGTTTTTTGTTTTGTTCCATACAAATGCAGTAAATTAAGCTGGTAAGTAAATTAAGCCAATAAGCTGAATTCACTTTTTTGTTTTTATCTGATTTTATTTACTTACTTTACTTAATTTACTTAGTTCTTAATTTACTGTTTTAGAATTCTAGTCCGCCGGCGCGCGCCCCATCGGCAAACGCTTTAATCCTGCCATGATATTGATACCCGCCACGATCAAATACCACCCCGGCAATTCCTTTGGTCTGGGCTTGTTGCGCAAACCAAACACCAAACGCTCGCGCACGTTCCGTTTTTGTGCCGGATAATTTTTGTGCGCGCTCAACCGCGCCAAACAAAGTGACACCGGTGGCATCATTAATCAATTGCGCGTCGAGCGAAACTAAACTGCGTTTAATGGACAAACGCGGCCGTTCACCACTGCCGACAAGATGCGCTCGAATCCGAGCTCGCCGCCGCGAGCGCAATAACGTTTTTTGTTTGTGAATATCCAACATACAAATGCAGTAAATTAAGCTGGTAAGTAAATTAAGCCAATAAGCTGAATTCACTTTTTTGTTTTTATCTGATTTTATTTACTTACTTTACTTAATTTACTTAGTTCTTAATTTACTATATATTACGCGGCCGCTTTAAGGGCTTTGCCGGCCTTGCGCCGAACCACCTCATCGCTATATTTAATTCCCTTGCCCTTGTATGGCTCGGGTGGTTTGATCGCGCGAATTCTAGCCGCGCTCGCGCCCACCAATTCTTTATCAATCCCGCTCACCGTAATAATATTTTTTTCCACCACAATCGTAATGCCTGGAGGAATAGAAAACACTACTGGATTAGTGAATCCGGCCGCCACATTTAAATTACTACCGGCCAAATCTGCGCGAAAACCAATACCGGAAATTTCCAGGCGAGTAGAAAAACCCTCAACTACTCCTTTGACCATATTACGCACCAGCGCCGCGACCAATCCCCATAACGCCCTACCGGCTTTAGAATTATTACTGGTAGAAAATGTTACTGCCTGACCATTTACAGCCACCGCCACACTAGCCGGCACCGTTCGTACCAATGTGCCCTTCGGTCCTTTAACTTCAACCAAAGATCCGGTCACCGTCATAGTAACGCCAGTTGGTAAAATTAATGGTTTTTTTGCGATACGCGACATATTAATGCAGTAAATTAAGCTGATAAGTAAATTAAGCTGATAAGCTAACTTACTATATCTTGAATTTTAATGACTTATTTTACTTAATTTACTTGACTTAGCCGATCTCACACAACACTTCGCCACCGATGCCGATCTTTCGCGCCTGTTTATTGGTCATAAGACCTTGTGAGGTTGACAAAATCGCTACCCCTAAATCATTCAACACATATGGTAATTCGTTGCGGCTAACATACTGACGCTGACCCGGCGTGCTCACACGATGCAAAAAATGAATAGCCGGCTGGGCATTGTTGTAACGCAAATGAATACTAATTTCCTCTCGACCACCGCTTTTGCTCTTGTCGGCCGATGCCACATAACCCTCTTGTACCAAAATTTTAGCAATAGCAAACTTTAAGTTCGAGTAAGGAACATTCAATTCTGTTTTGCGCACGGCCAAAGCGTTGCGGATGCGCGTCAGCATGTCTGCGATAGGATCGGTCATAGTCAATGCAGTAAATTAAGCTGGTAAGTAAATTAAGCCAATAAGCTGAATTCACTTTTTTATTTTTATCTGATTTTATTTACTTACTTTACTTAATTTACTTAGTTCTTAATTTACTTTTTACCAACTGGCTTTAATTATTCCAGGGATCATGCCGTTGTTGGCTAATTCGCGAAAACAGATGCGACACAATTGGAAATCGCGCATGAAACCGTGACGACGACCGCAACGTGGACAACGACGAACAATGCGAGTAGAAAATTTCGGCGGTCTCTGGGCTCTAACAACTTGTGATTTCTTTGCCATACACTATATATCTGTTTTCGTAACCACACGAACTACGAAAGAGTACGAAAGTACGAAAAAATACTTATTTTAGTTATTTCTTTTTAGAACTCTTGCTCTCACTGGCGAATTTAAAGGGAAACCCCAAAGCACGGAACAGCTTCAAACCGCGCTCACGATTATGGGCGTTGGTCGTAATTGTTACCTGCACACCATGCACTTGCTCAACTTCATCCGGACGAATTTCTGGAAATACTAAATGCTCACGGAAACCAACGGACATGTTACCCTGACGATCCACTAGTTTGTCCTCAAGGCCGCGAAAATCACGCATGCGTGGGAATGTCACACGAACAAGTTTTTCTAAAAAATCCCACATCCGCTTGCCCCGCAAAGTCACGACTACTCCGACCGGCATACCGGCTCGCACCTTGAATGAAGAAATTGATGTTTTTGCCTTGGTAATGACTGGCTTTTGCCCGGCAATGCGAGTAAGCGTACCCACCACTGCCTCGCGCGCCTTGTCTTCGCGGGCATTTTTACCAATACCTACATTCAGCGTTATTTTAAGCACCCGCGGCACAGCATTGACATTACCAAAACCATCCCGCTGTAATGCCGGACGAATTTCCAGACGATAATGTTCAAATAATGACATACAACGTTACTAATTATTACTACGAATATACGAATGAAATACGAATTTACGAATTTTTAATTTGGTTGGTGCGGCTTCATTGGTAAATTCGTCTCTATTCGTATATTCGTAGTAATTAGATTTCTGACAAACATTTTTTGCAAACGCGGAAGTTCTTATTGGCGCCATCTGCGCTGGCTACGCGCTTATAGCCAATACGGGTTGCCTTACCACATTTGGGGCACACCAATTTTACATTAGATACCGGTAATGGCGCTGGAAATTGCACCCGTTGACCCTTTTCCTTTTCTTGACGCGGACGCAAATGCTTGACCAATAAATTAGCCCCTTCCACCACGATCTTATTGCGTTCCGCTAAAATCCGCAAGACCTTGCCGGTTTTGCCGCGACTCTTACCCACCATCACTTTTACTTGATCACCTTTTTTTATTTTCATACAGTATTACTACGAATGTACGAATTAGGTACAAATTTACGAATTTTTAATTTGGTTGGTGCGGCTTCATTGGTAAATTCGTCTCAATTCGTATATTCGTAGTGACTATGTAGTGACTAAATGACTTCCGGAGCTAATGACACGATTTTCTGATAGCCACGATCACGCAATTCGCGAGGAATCGGACCAAAAATACGCGTCCCTTTTGGCTCCTTGGAATTATTGTCAATCAATACACAAGCGTTCTGATCAAATCGCACCGCCACCCCATCACGCCGTTGGTACTCTTTGCGCGTCCGCACAATCACGGCATGATGCACCGTGCCTTTCTTAATAGCGGTATGTGGTTGCGCCTCTTTGACGGCCACTGTAATTACATCACCCAGACGACCGTAACGCTTTCTGTATCCACCTAAAACACGAATACACTGGACCTTTTTTGCCCCGCTATTATCGGCTACCAGCAACATGGAACGCAGTTGAATCATACACCTTAAATAACTATTTTCGTACATTTCGTATTCTTTTCGTAGTTCGTACCCTCTGACCCATTAATACTGCTCCGAGGGGTACGAACTACGAAACCTGACGAACGATACGAACCATGCTTAGATTAGTCGCCAACGTTTATCTTTTGATAATGGCCGGCACTCTTGAAATGTCACGCTATCACCTACTTTAGCTGTACTCGCTTCGTCATGTACTTTATAAGTTTTGCTAACCGCGTAACGCTTTTTATATTTCGGATGCATCACCACGCGATCAACCCGAACCACGATGGTCTTCTGCATTTTAGCAGACACCACCACGCCGACGAGCTTACGACCCTTAGATTGTATAACTTGATTAGACATGTTTCTCTTTTAAAACGGTTAAAATCCTAGCAATTTGCTGTCTGATACGACGAATCTCACGTACCCGCTTAAGCTGACCAGAACTTTGCGAAAAACGCAAAGTTAATAATTCAGTTTGCGCGCCGTGCAAAATATCTTGCAATTTATCCTTTGATTTTTCCCGCAATTCTTTTAATTCCATACGAATGCAGTAAATTAAGCTAGTAAGTAAATTAAGCCGATAAGCTGAATTCACTGTTGATTTTTTCTGATTTTATTTACTTACTTTACTTAATTTACTATCATTATCCTTCTTGTCCAATAAAACGTGAACGCACTGGCAATTTGTGACCGGCGAGGCGCATGGCTTCTTGGGCTGACACACGATCAACGCCATCAATCTCAAACATAACTGTCCCTGGACGGACATCGGCAATGTAGTGATCAACCGCTCCCTTACCGCCACCCATCGGAATCTCATTGCCTTTTTTAGTTACCGGATGATCGGGAAAAATACGAATCCAAATTTTACCGCCACGCTTGATAAAGTGTGTCATGCTACGACGAGCGGCTTCAATTTGACGCGATGTCACCCACGAACCGGTAGTGGCTTTCAATCCATACGAACCAAAACTCAACACGGTCTTGGTGGTAGCAACCCGTTTACCTCGGCCGCGACCCTTGTGCCACTTGCGATGTTTTACTTTTCGGGGAATTAGCATAGCTTTCTAGCTGTTTAGCTTTCTAGCTTTCTAGCTTTTTAAGACCAATTATGCTGGCCTAACAAGCTAAGAAGCTAGGAAGCTAATAAGCTGTTTTTACTCTTCGGTTTCTTCTTTCTTTTTGAATATGTCGCCTTTATAAATCCACACTTTTACGCCGATTGTGCCAAAAATCGTGTTAGCCACGCCGCGACAATACTCAATGTTGGCGCGCAAAGTATGCAACGGGATTTTACCGAATTCAAGGTGTTCGCGCCGAGCAATTTCCGCGCCATTCAAACGACCGCTCACTTGTACTTTCGCGCCGCCACCACCCGCTTCTTTTACTTTTTGCAAAATTTGTTTCAACACCCGACGATAGGGCATGCGGCGTTCCAAATCACCAATAATCTGCTCCACGGCCACTGCCGCTGACAACGCCGGACGCTTGATCTCCACCACATTCAAAGAAATCTTACGACCCGGTTTGATAAATTTTTTCAAGGCCTTCGTCAGATCCTCAATGCCCTGACCACCACGACTAATAATCACGCCCGGCTTGGCGGAACGAATGTTGATGGTAATGTCTTCGGCTGAACGACGCTCAATCAGCACCACTTCCACACCCGATTTGGCCAAACGCTTTTTCAAAAATGCGCGAATAAGAATATCTTCATGCAAAAACTCCGCGTAACTGCGTTTGGAAAACCACTGCGAATTCCAGGTACGGATAATGCCGATGCGAAAAATTGTCGGATGAACCTTTTGACCCATATTAATGCAGTAAATTAAGCCAGTAAGTAAATTAAGCTGATAAGCTGAATTCACTGTTGATTTTTTCTGATTGTGTAATTGCTTACTTTACTTAATTTACTATCTAACTGCCCCCTGATTTTCTTTGAAAGAATCGCTTAATGCCTTTACCTTTGGCTGTCTTGGTGCCAGTGCCGCTCGCTTCCCCATCATCCTTGTTGCCAGCATGATGCTCGTCATGAGTCGGTTTAGTGGTAACGACAGTTGGCGCCACCAACGTCTCGTTTTTTTTCTTTCCCTTAACCGCGCTAGCCACTAGCTCGCCCAGTACAACTTCAATATGACTGGAACGCAGGCGCAGTGGTGTGGCGCGACCGTGGGCGCGCGGCAACCAGCGCTTTAAGGTTACTCCCTCGTTCGCCACTATCTCTTTAACATATAAATTCGCCTTTTGCAAGGAATGATTATGTTCGGCATTAGCCACGGCTCCGGCCAAAAGTTTTTTAACCACTATCGCCACGCGCTTGGGCATGAATGTCAAATTCACCATGGCTTGCTCAACTGGAAGTCCGCGGATCGTATCAATCACGAGCCGGACTTTGCGCGGTGACACCCGCAGATGTTTAAGTGAAGCACGAACTTGCATATGAATGCAGTAAATTAAGCTAGTAAGTAAATTAAGCCAATAAGCTGAATTCACTGTTGATTTTTTCTGATTGTGTAATTGCTTACTTTACTTAATTTACTTAGTTCTTAATTTACTGTATTTTTATTTCTTTTTAACTGGCGCGACCGGAGCGGTGGCGACGGCCGTTGAGGCCGCTTGTTTCTGTTCCAATTCTTTTTGCATCTTGCCGCCATGACGAACGAACTTACGGGTCGGAGAAAATTCACCGAGCTTATGACCAACCATGTTCTCAACCAAATAGACCGGCACATGCGCGCGCCCGTTATGCACCGCCATGGTTAAACCGACCATATCTGGAGTGATGGTTGAAGCCCGCGACCAGGTCTTAATCGGTTGATTAGAATTTGTCGCTCGAGCGGCTTTAACTTTTTGGGCCAGTTTGGCATCTACAAACGGACCTTTTTTTAAACTTCTGGACATAGGAACAGTGAATACAGTAAATCCAGCGAGGCCAGTAAATTCAGTTAATTAAGGTGAATTTACTCGAATGGCTGGATTTACTGTATTTACTTAATTTACTTAATTTACTTTTCTAGTTCTTCTTCTTACGGCGTTCAACAATCATACGGTTGGTGTGATAACGACGGCGTGTTTTCGGACCAAGAGCCGGTTTGCCGCTAGGGGTCTTGGGATATTTTAACCCGATCGGGTTATGACCTTCGCCACCACCATGCGGGTGATCAACTGGATTCATGGCTTTCCCGCGCACCGACGGTCTAAACCCGCGCGCGCGCTTGCGTCCGGCCTTGCCCCAACGCACATTCTGCCATTCCGGATTTGATACTTGACCAATCGTGGCCAGAGCTCGTTTGGGAAATAAACGAATTTCGCTGGAGGGCATACGCACCTGCACATGATCGCCTTCCGCGCCCATCACCATCGCCGCCGTGCCAGCCCCGCGCACTAATTTAGCGCCCGCTCCCGGTTCCAATTCAATATTATGAATTTGTATACCGCTCGGAATATACTCCAGTGGTAACGCATTACCAGACGCAATCTCAATACGTTGACGCGAAGACACTAAGCGTTGACCCACTTGCAAATTAGTTGGCGCCACTACATACCGACGCTCGCCATCAACATACAACAATACCGCCAAGCGCGCCCCGCGATTCGGATCATATTGAATTGCTTCCACTCGCGCCGGGACATCAAATTTGTCGCGCTTCCAATCAACCACTCGATCAAATCGTTTTGTGCCACCGCCACGATGACGCACGGTAATTTTACCTTGCGCGTTTCGTCCGGCTTGACGTCGTTTGGCCATACGCAACGCTCGCAGTGGCTGGAATGATGTGACATCTGAAAAATCCTGCACGCTGGAGCGGCGGCGACCGGCGGAGGTTGGTTTGTAAATACGCACAGACATAGCTTTCTAGCTTTCTAGCTTTCTAGCTTTCTAGCTTTTTAAGACCAATCATGCTGGCCTAACAAGCTAAGAAGCTAGAAAGCTAATAAGCTGTTTTTTAGACGCCTTCGTACAAAGAAATCTTTTCTCCTTGGGGTAATGTGACCATGGCTTTTTTCAAACCGGAACGAGCGCCATTTGATTTACCCCAACGCACCGACTTGCCAGCCCGATTCACAATTCTAACTTTAGTGGGATGCACTTGATATTGGGCACTCACCGCCCGCGCGATTTCAATTTTATTGGCACCAGGATCTACTTCAAAAACATAGGTATTATGTTTACCTAGCATCGTGGCTTTTTCCGTAACGCGTGGTGAGCGCAACACCGGACGTACCGAACCGGACGCACCTTTTCTGGCCGCCACCGGATGCACAACCGAAATATCCTCGACCGCCGCCTTAACAGCACCGGTCGGCTTTAGTTCTGTTGATTTGGTTTTACGAAATAGTGCGGTCATACAAATACAGTAAATTAAGTTGGTAAGTAAATTAAGCTAATAAGCCAAATTCACTTTTTTAATTTTAATTAGCTTACCAGCTTAATTTACTTAGTTCTTACTTTACTGATTTAGATTTAGTCGCACAGCGTTGCAACAATGTTTCCAAACCGGCTGGAGTGGTAACCAATGCCTTGGCCTTTACCAAAGACACCACATCAAGATCACTGGAGCGCACCGCATAGGCCCGATTCATGTTACGCATCACGCGCGTCACATCACCGTCTTCTTTGTTAAACGCCACTATGGCCCGAGCTTGTTTCTTGGTGGTATGAGCCAGCGGCAAAGCCGCTAACAAACTGGCGGCGTGTTTAGTTTTGGCGATCGGAAAATGCAATGTCTCGAGCAGAACCACCCCACCAGCCTTCAATTTATCCGCCAAGGCCATAGCCAGAGCGCGCCGACGCATGGTCTGCGGCAGTGCTTTGCTAAAATTTCGGTTAGAGCGCGGTCCAAAAGTAATACCGCCACCTACCCACAACGGTGAACGAATTGAACCATGCCGCGCCCGGCCCGTGCCTTTTTGTTTCCATGGCTTTTTGCCACCACCAGCCACTTCACCGCGCGTTTTAGTGTGCGCGATCGCCTGTCGCTGGTTGGCCAAAGCGGCCACGGTTACTTGATGCACTAACGCCGGCACCACCTTTATTTGTTCAACTCCCAACGTATCAATTTCTTGCTCGCGTACCATCGTACCAGCTAAATTGTAAACAGAAAATTTCATACATTATACATCTGTTTTCGTACATTTCGTATTTTTTTAGTAGTTCGTACCCTCTGACCAATTAATACTGCTCGGATGGGTACGAACTACGAAACCTTACGAACGATACGAACAATGCTTATGTGACAGGAGTTAGTTCTTTAGCTTCGACTGTTGCGGTTGCCGGTTTGCGTACCTGCATCGTGCCTTCATCAGCGGTGATAACTAACAACGTTCCGCGCGCGCCCGGCACCGCTCCTTTGACAATCAATTGGCCATGCTCGGCATCAACCGCCATAATTTCCAAATTTGCTACTGTCACTTTATCCGATCCCATGCGACCACCCATGCGTCGCCCTTTTTGCACATGTTGTAAACCACCGGCGCTTAACGATCCGGGCATGCGTAATTGATCTTTATGACCATGCGTGGACGGATGACCGGCAAAACCATGACGCTTCACCACGCCTTGAAACCCATGACCTTTTGACACACCCTGAACCGTCACCATATCCCCCACCCCAAACGATGAAACATCGAATTGATCACCCCGCCTAAAATCGGTTTTTTCAGCTGAATCTAAACGCACCTCTTTGGTGTAACGACTGGCCGGCAACCCTTTAAGATGGCCAGCTTGCGCCTTAGACAACCGCTTCTTCTTCTCGGCAAAACCAAGCTGAACGGCTTGGTAGCCATCGAGCGCGGTGGTGCGTACT
The DNA here is from genome assembly GCA_964491085.1 of uncultured Gammaproteobacteria bacterium. GTDB lineage: Bacteria > Patescibacteriota > Patescibacteriia > CAZBFB01 > CAZBFB01 > CAZBFB01. The sequence continues at coordinate 12,570 of CAZBFB010000036.1, forward strand.
TGGGTTACGGTTACCACGCCCGAGGCAATTACGGTTACCGGAACCTGATCTCCTTTTACGGAGTACATGGTGCGCATTTCCTGTTTTGTGCCGAGTAAAAACTTCATACGTGTAAATACTTTTCGTAAATTTCGTATTCTTTTCGTAGTTCGTACCCTCTGACCCGTTAATACTGCTCCGAGGGGTACGAACTATGAAACATTTACGAACGATACGAACATCTCTATATAATAAAAACCCGGATCACCGTCCGGGTTTTAGCAAAAAACCAGCGAATCGGCTAACCAAATTTTGAAACTGACTGTGACAAGGTTGATTCCTTCCTAGATGTCACGAACGGCTCGCAACTTTCTCGCTCGGTATACTGGCAATAGCGAGAGTTTGTCGAGCCACGCGCAAAATCAGTGAATTACATTTTAATTTCTACTTCCACGCCGCCCGGCAAGCTCAAGTTCGTCAGCGCCTGAATGGTCTCGGCCGTCGGCTCTAAAATATCAATCAAACGCTTATGGGTTCGCATCTCATACTGCTCTCGCGCATCCTTATGCTTAAAAGTCGAACGCAAGACCGTGTACTTACGCTTCTCGGTGGGCAGAGGAATAGGACCGGCCACTTTGGCGCCAGTCCGAGTAGCTGTTTCCAAAATCGTTCGCGCTGATTGATCAATTATAGTGTGATCAAATGATCGCACTTTAATCCGAATGCGCTGACTGTATTCCGTGGCGCGTTTGACCGGAGCCGGAGCCGAAACAGGATGAACAGTACGAGCCATGGTAATTACTTAACAATCTTAGTCACTACCCCCGCGCCCACGGTGCGGCCACCTTCACGGATAGCAAAACGCTGTTTCTCTTCTAAGGCCACCGGCGCAATCAAACGAACTTTCACACTAACCGTATCACCCGGCATAACCATTTCCTGACCACCGCCCAATTCATAAACCTCACCGGTCACATCGGTGGTGCGCAGATAAAATTGCGGCTTGTAACCCTTCAAGAACGGCGTATGACGACCACCTTCATCTTTACCCAACACATACACTTCCGCGTCGAACTCGGTGTGCGGCGTCACTGAACCTTGCTTGGCCAGCACTTGACCGCGCTCCACTTCTTCTTTTTTAGTACCACGCAAAAGCAAGCCCGCGTTGTCACCGGCCTGCCCGTCCGACAAGGTTTTGTTGAACATTTCAATACCAGTCACGACGGTCTTTTGGGTATCTTTCAAACCAACAATTTCCACTTCGTCGTTGATCTTGATCATGCCCCGCTCAATACGCCCGGTCACCACCGTGCCGCGGCCTTCAATTGAAAACACATCTTCAATCGGCATCAAGAACGGCAAATCAGTAGCCCGCTTCGGTTCCGGAATATACTCATCAAGTTTAGCCACCAATTCCAATACTTTCTGCCCCCACTCGCCCGTTGGATCTTCCAAAGCTTTCAGCGCTGAACCGCGAATAATCGGCGTAGTGTCGCCGGGAAATTCATATTTTTTCAACAAATCACGAACTTCCTCTTCCACCAAATCAATCAGTTCCTTGTCCTCTACCATATCCACTTTGTTTAAAAAAACAACAATGCTTGGTACGCCAACTTGGCGAGCCAAAAGAATGTGTTCACGAGTTTGCGGCATCGGACCGTCCGCGGCGCTGACTACCAAAATTGCCCCGTCCATCTGGGCCGCGCCAGTGATCATGTTCTTGACATAATCAGCGTGTCCCGGACAGTCAACGTGCGCGTAGTGACGCTTATCAGATTCATATTCCACGTGAGCCGTGGCAATGGTAATACCGCGCGCTTTTGATTCCGGCGCTTTATCAAGATCATCAACACCTTTGTCTTGTGCTGTCCAACCTTGCGCACTGGCGACCTTCAAAATGGCCGCGGTGGTGGTGGTTTTCCCATGATCAACATGACCGATGGTACCGACGTTCAGGTGTGGTTTGGCACGGCTAAATTCTGCTGCCATACAAACGACGTATGCCCCGCACTAATTCCGAGTGGTCGGAACAGATTTGTTGTCCAGCGAGGAATGCTATCTATAATAGTTATTAAAAAAGACGCATGGAAATGCGTCGCGGATTATACCCTACCCCCCTATAGGCGTCAAGTGCGAGTTTGGGGATAGATTGTATAGCATGATAAGCAGATTAAGCAGAGTACGCAATTGCCTAATCTGCTTATTTTGCTTAATCTGCTTACTAACCCAAATCAAACCGGTTCTTCGTAAAACACCGGCTCATCGGGCAATGGATCGGTCTGCCAATCTTCAACTGACATATTGCCGCTTACTTCTGGAACTGGTGCAGGGTTTGTTTGTGTTTGTGATATTGAAGAAGGTGCTGGGCCGGGGCTGACAGTTTCGGATGGAAAATCCCAAGGTATGTCTGCTACCTCAATCTCATCGCCTGGTCTTTTTGTATGATCAAAAGACCAGACATTGTCTG
>CAZBFB010000037.1:0-46449 GCA_964491085.1 uncultured Gammaproteobacteria bacterium
ATAGTTCACTTCGATATTTCTAAGTATCGAAGTAAACTATTAAAGGTTGTATGCAAGATATTCGATTAGAATTAATCGACGGAAAATTATTCGGGTTTGCCAAACAAAAATTAGAACTGTAATTCCATTTACTTTCATACTAGCAAGCATGAAAGTAAATGAACAAGATGGTATGAATCAATTTTTTGAAATGCCAGCTCGGACAGAGTTGCTCAATAGATTTCCGCAACACAAGGATGTGATAGAAAAATTTACTCGGATTTGAACCGCCACCCCATATGGCAACCATTAAAAAGAAAATCTGGCCACAATATTTTGGGCTGGTGGCTTCGGGAAAGAAAAATTTTGAACTCCGCTTGAATGATTTTGAAATTCAAGAAGGGGATAGGATGATTCTTGAAGAGTGGGATCCAGAAAGAAAACAATATACCGGTCGTAGTATCACAAAAATTGTCACGTACGTTACTAAGTTCAAACCGGAGCAACTTTTTGTCTTGTGGCCCGAAGAAAAAATTAAAGAAAAAGGGTTGCAAGTAATATCTTTACAATAATCCATTTACTTCCATACGTTAACGTATGGAAGTAAATGGACAGCAGGAGTTATGCTTGGAGAAAACTATTTCTTTTTTGTATTTTTTATAACCATACTGCTGACGCGAGTGGTTTATTGAATTTATCTAGTATGACCAAACTTTTAACTCTTTGTTTGATCCACGAACCTGGTCGAATATTGTTGGGCATGAAAAAACGGGGATTCGGGTATGGGAGATGGAATGGGTTTGGCGGAAAAGTGCACGCGGGGGAGAGTATTGAAGATGCGGCGGGGCGTGAGTTGCAAGAAGAAGTGAGTATCACGGCGCGGGTGATGATTAAGCGTGGGGTTTTGGAATTTGAATTCCAAGGCAATCCAGATATTCTTGAGGTACACGTGTTTCAAGTTAACGGATATGATGGTGAGCCGACTGAATCGGAAGAGATGAAACCGCAATGGTTTAGCATTGATCAAATCCCGTTCGCGGACATGTGGCCGGATGACATTCATTGGTTTCCCTTGTTTCTGGCCGGAAAAAATTTCCGTGGTCGGTTTTTGTTTGATGAGCGTGGCAGTAAAATTTTGGAGACGAAGTTTTTGGAAGAAACAATGTAAGCGTCATTGGATCCTATCGGTTGCCGGCGATCCTTCCGGGATGATAAGGGGGAGTGTGGGGGCGAGGAGAAAATTGGTAGGGGATAAAGGGCTTGCTTTTTTATCTTTTGGTTGCTAAAATCGTTTTTAAAGCTGTATTTATTTTCTTAATAAGCTACTGAAGCTATAAGCTAAAAGCTGTTCCCATGAGTACTCGTGCAAAAAATCGTTGGGCTTTGGGCGGTATTATAGTATTAGCGATTGTGGCTGGTTTGACGGTCTGGCCGAATCTGCCAATTAGCCCGTACTTTCAGGTATTTAATCGCCAAAAATTTCATCTGGGTCTTGACCTACAGGGTGGTACGCAATTGGTTTATCGCGCGGACACAGCCCAACTGCCAAGTAGCGATCTCGATGAGGCGGTAGCATCGGTGCGTGATACCATTGAACGACGCGTCAACGTGTTTGGTGTATCTGAACCGGTAATCCAAACCACCAAAGTCGGCGCGGAGTGGCGTGTGATTGTGGAATTACCGGGCGTAAAAGATATCCGTCAAGCGATCCAACAAATCGGGGAGACACCACTGTTAGAATTCCGTGAACAAAATAATGCGCCACCACCGGCTTTACAGATCGACGACCGGCGTGCCTTAGAAAAGTTTAATGCCGAAGCTAAAACCAAAGCCGCACAAGTCCTGCGTCGCGTTAGGGGCGGTGAGGACTTTGCTAAGGTGGCCACGGAAATTTCTCAAGATCCGGGTTCCGGTAAGAATGGCGGCGACTTGGGTTTCTTTGGTCGCGGCGCAATGGTACCAGAATTTGATAAAGCATCGTTTGCATTAAAAACCGGGCAAATTTCCGATTTGGTCAAAACACAATTTGGTTATCACATTATTAAAAAAGAGGCCGAGCGTAAGAACGATAAAGGGGAAGACGAAATCCAGGCCCGTCACATTTTGATACTCACCAAATCAGAACAAGATTTTTTACCAGCCCAGAATCCTTGGCAGTATACCGGTTTAACCGGCAAACAGCTAAAGCGCGCTCAAGTTGTCTTTGATCAAACTACCGGCCAACCGGAGATTTCTTTGCAATTCGACGATGACGGCGCAAAATTATTCGGTCAGATTACCGCGCGTAATATCACTAAACCAGTAGCTATTTTTCTTGACAACGCGCCGATCTCAACGCCAATCGTCCAGCAGGCGATTCAAGACGGTCAAGCCGTTATTAGTGGCAACTTTTCGGTTGAAGAAGCAAAAATGTTGACGCAACGCTTAAATTCCGGGGCTTTGCCAGTGCCCATTGTGTTGATCAGTCAACAAAATGTCGGCCCAACCTTGGGCAAAGCATCAGTTGATAAAAGTTTGGTGGCCGGTTTGGCGGGCTTAATCTTGGTGGCCTTGTTCATGATTGTAATCTACCGTTTACCCGGTCTGATTGCTGTGGGCACATTATTGTTATACACCGCTATTTTGTTGTCTTTATTCAAAATAATTCCAGTAACCTTGACGCTAGCGGGCATTGCCGGATTTATTCTATCGATCGGCATAGCGGTGGATGCGAATGTTTTAATTTTTGAACGACTGAAAGAAGAGCTCCGTAACGGCAAGCCGGTGCGGGTGGCGATTCAAGATGGTTTTTCGCGTGCCTGGACGTCGATCCGCGATGGTAACTTGTCCACCCTGATCACCTGCGCCATTTTGTACTGGTTCGGTTCAAGCTTGCTGAAAGGGTTTGGCTTAACCTTGGCTTTGGGTATAGGCGTGTCCATGTTCTCGGCAATTATCGTCGGGCGCGTTATTTTTGAAATGCTCCCGGTCGCGTGGTTAGAAAAACATCCGTGGTTGTTGGGCGGGAAAGCTAAGAAGCTAGAAAGCTAAGAAGCTAGAAAGCTATTTATATGTTCATTCTCAAGCATAAAAATTTCTTCTTCGCCTTGTCGGGCATACTCGTGGTGGGCGGATTGATTTCGCTTGCCTGGTTTGGTTTGCCGTATGGGATTGATTTCACCGGCGGCGCGCTGATGGAAGTCCGCTATGCTGGCACCGCACCGAGTGCGCAGGCCGCCGGTGATGCGTTGAAACCATTTAATCTTGGTGAAGTGAGCGTGCAGTCAACGGATAACAATGGTTTGATTATTCGGTTTAAAGAAGTTGATGAAGATACGCATCAAAAAATTTCCGCGGCCATGCGCGCCTTGGATACCACCGCGGCGGTCATCGCTCCGGACACAACAAAATCAGTCGTACCAGTACAGTCGCCCCAAGCAAAAAAACCCGCCATTGGTATTACGGCCACCGACGCGCAAGGTAATGTGATTAATTTGGGTCAGGGCATCACTGTGGAAACGGCTTCGCCAGTGATCAAACCAGAACAAGTCAGTGTGAGTCAGACCAGTTTTGAAGAATTGCGTTTTGAATCCATTGGTCCGTCGGTCGGCAAAACATTAAAACAGCGCGCCAAGTGGGCAATTGTGTTGGCGACCATCCTGATTATTTTGTTTGTCGGTTGGTCATTCCGTCATGTCTCAAAGCCGGTGGCGTCATGGAAATACGGCTTGCTTACGATTGTGGCTTTGATTCACGATCTGGCCATTCCGATGGGTGTGTTTGCCATTCTCGGGTATTTTGGCAAAGTGGAAATCAGCGCGGCATTCGTGGCGGCCATGCTTACTATTCTTGGTTATTCAGTTAACGATACGATTGTAGTGCTTGATCGGGTGCGTGAAAATTTGTTGCGCGATAAAGGCGACACATTCGCCGAAACAGTCGGCATCAGCTTGGATCAAACTTATCTACGCTCCTTTTTTACGTCGTTTACTACCTTATTGGCTTTAACCGCGGTCTATATTTTTGGCGGTCAAACGATTCAGCCGTTTGCCTTGGCATTAATTATCGGTATTGCCGCCGGGACGTATTCTAGTATCTTTATCGCCAGTCCGTTGCTGGTGGTGATTGAGGAAGGGCAGAGAAAGAGTAACTCGTCCGCCTCGGATCGACCGAGTCGAGACGGGTAATCCGTAACTAGTAACTTGTAATCAAAATACTTCCGTGATAAGCGGAAGTATTTTTTGTAAACTATTCGGTGGGAAAAAATCCTCTGGTGATGTTTATAGTACACTGGGCACCCTGTGTAAGTTGTGCCAGAGTAAATAGATTTGTTGAATCAGCCAAGGGGTCACTAAGTGGTCGGCCGCCGCCACACCCGGCCCCAGGTCCTATATTATAAGTATCATCCCAGGTTGGTGTCCACCAGGATGCGTCATCATTGATTTCTATTTTCAAGTAAAAACGCATATTTGACGGATCGCATGGCTTAGGACCATACTGAATCACCGCATTCTCAATGGTGGATGCGCCGCCCGTAGGAGTAAGGACAAAATTACGTGTTTGCTCATCAAGATTGGTGTAGGCAAAACTGATTGGGCCGGCAGATTTTCCCGGATCAGTCGTGCAGTAACCCCACAAGCGCATCTCGTCAATATAAGCATTTTGTTCAAAATTTATGGTGCCAGAGAGGATGCCTTGTTTGCATTCATAACCTTGATTTTGTGCATTGAGCGTGCACACTTGGCCGATTGCGCAAGCAGTGCCGCGACAACTTCCGCCGCGTTCTTTAATGTAATACTGTTCGCCGCAAGTATCAGGAGAACTAGAAATAGAAACATACTCGCTTCCATTTATTGTGGAAAATTCGCGCTCTTGACCGCCTATTTTAACAGGAGTAACAAATATTTGGGGAGTAATATCTTTCATGCTGACACACTCGGCTGTTAAACTGGCTAGATTTTTAACAACCAGAGGACGTATCTGACGAAATGAGGTAAGATTTGGATTAATAAGATTAAGAATTGTATAGGATAGTAGGGCCAACACCACACCCATAACGGAATTTAAAATAGTTTTTTGGGCATCGCCGATTCTTTCTGGATTACCAGCGGCTGTTAACCATTTAAATCCACCAATCGTGATCATAATGACCGCCAAGAAGGCGACTGCGCTGACTACAAAATTATAAATGGTTTTAATATATTCACCAACACCACTAACGTAGTATTTTTCTGTTTGAGAAAATGCTCCGGGGTCAGGTGCCTTTTTGGTAAGTCCGGGAATGTAGGTATTAATAAAAATAGGTTTCCATTCTTTCATGAAACAAGTATCTTGTTCGGAACATGTGGGGTTATTAGGGTACACGTGCGGCGTACCACCGATTAGGCCAGCTACTTTTCTACATTCTAAAGCGGCTATGCCAGCGCGGCATTGTAAGGCCCTGGTTTGCTCGCCGGAACCGGTGACTACGCAACAACCGATGGTGGCATCGGTAATCGGACTATCAGCTAAAGCTAAAGCGGAGGAGGCGAAAGTGATCAAAAAGACACTAGCACACAAAAACAGTACAATAATTCTAACCCCACCTAACCTCCCCTGATGTAAGGGGAGGATGAGAGAATGTTTTTGTTCTCGTGTTTCCATGTTTTTACGGTTTAATGATTTTTATTTTTGGTCCTTCAGCCGTATCTTGCACTGTAAAACCGGCTGCGGTTATTTTTTTGCGTAGAGTATCGGCCTTGGTCCAGTCGCGGGTTAGACGCGCCTGTTCGCGTTGCTGGACTAACGCTTGTACTGCCGGAGGAATTTTAACGGATTTTTCTTTTACAAATAGATTCAACCCCAGCACGCGGTCAAATGCTTTCAACAAATCCTGTTTTTTTGGATCGGCGCTTTTTGCCACTTTCCATACCCATGCCAACGCTTGTGGCGTGTCGAGATCGTTGTTGAGTGCCGAGAGAAATTTTTTATCCAGGCCGGAATTATAACTCCCCCTAACCCCTCTTATCACCTGCCCTGAGCTTGTCGAATGGGTAAGAGGGGGGTTGATAGCTAATTCACGCAAATTTTTTAATCCTGTATCCGCCGCTTGCAGGGCATCCCAGGAAAATTCTAATTTTTTGCGGTAGTGCGTTGTCAAACACAGATAGCGATAGGATAGAGGATCTAGTCCGCGGGCAATAACATCGGCGACCGTAATTATATTGCGCTCGCTTTTTCCCATTCTTTTTGAGCCGGCAACGGCGGGAAATACCAAAAAATCATTGTGTAACCAAAAGTGTGCCAACGGTTTTCCGTACGCCGCCACACTTTGCGCCACTTCATTCGTGTGATGAATGTTAATATGATCAATTCCGCCGGTGTGGATATCGAACGGTTGACCCAAATATTTTCGCGCCAGCGCCGAACATTCAATATGCCAGCCGGGAAATCCAACCCCCCACGGACTTGGCCATTCCATTTCTCGTTTTGCGCCAGCAGGAGAAAACTTCCACAACGCAAAATCGGTTTTGTTTCTTTTTTCGCCCACGGCAATCCGTTCGCCGCCGCGCAATCCTTTTACATCCAAATGCGCAAATTTTCCGTACGCCGGAAATTTTGCCGTGTCAAAATAAATTCCATCGCTGGTTTTGTAAGTAAAACCCTTGCGTTCCAAAAGGCGCACCAAGGCAATTTGTTCTTTAATGTGATCCGTCGCCTTGACTAGGTGAGTCGGCGGCTCGATATTGAGTTTGGCCGCGTCATCGAGAAATAATTCAGTATACTCGGTGGCGATATCCCACGCGGTTTTGCGCTGTTCGCGAGCGGCTCGAGCGATTTTGTCATCACCATCATCGCTGTCGCCGGTTAAATGACCAACGTCCGTGATATTCATCACCTGCTTGACCCGCCAATGATTATATTCCAGCGTGCGCTTCAAGATATCGGCAAAAATATAACTGCGAAAATTACCCAGGTGCGCCGGAGCATACACGGTCGGACCACAGGTATACATCCGCACCGCCGGCTTGATCGGCCGGAAATTTTGCAGGCGTCGGGTGGCGGTGTTGAATAACTGTAACATAACTTATTTCTTATCTAGAGTTGTCATCCCAAATTTGATTTGGGATCCAGATTAACTGGATTCCAGGTCAGGCCTGGAATGACAGTCATTGTTATTATTGTACCACAATATATATATCTGCTACAATATAACCATGCAACCAGGATTCATCAACAAACCAAAAGAACAACTACTTCAACCGACAACTGAACAAAAAGAACCGGTTGATTTTGCGGCGGAACAAACATCGTTTGAGCACACACTCCAACGCCGACCAGACATCAGTCGCGACCAAGCAGAATTGGCGCGCCGCATTCAACAACAAGCTGTACCACGCCCGGCCGCACGCTTACCAAAAACTCCTCTGCGCCGCGAACTTGAAGTGGTGCTGGCGGAAGATGTGTTTGATTTTATGAAACAAGCTCCGGCCGCGCAACAAATCATCATTCGTCAACGCGGTCGTGAAGTGTTGGACGAAATTGAAACCATGATCAAGCAAACAAAAATTAACATTCGCAAAATTATCAAACTGATATTATCGTGGCTCAAACTCCTCCCGATCACGAACAAATACTTTTTAGAACAAGCGGCCAAGATTAAGACGGAAGAGATACTGAAGATAGCAGACATGAGGAGACAGAAATAATTTTCATAATTACTACGAAGGTACAAATCTTTACGAAACATACGAATAATTAATTAACCCATTCGTACTATTCGCGTCCATTCGTAACTTCGTAGTAATATTACGTAATAGTAATTGAAAAATCTCATACCCATGCTCCAAACTCTTCTTAATCTATCAAATCCAAATTCGGCCCGGGCATTGCCGTTGGTTGATGTGCCCTTGGACGATTCTTTCGCGCCGGCGTTTTTTGTGGCCTTGGCTGTTTTGGCCGCATTAGTCGGGGCGGCCCTGCTGGTGATTTTATTGTTGCGGCGCTATCGCGCTTTGACAGCCGGCTTGGAACGCCGGGTTTTATTGGTGACAATTCCTAAAGATCAAACTGATCAAGACCACAAAAAAGAACAGAGTGTGCAGAATATCCAAGAGGCGATCGGGGTGGCGGACGGTTTGTTTGCCAACCTGGGCGGGGTGCACACGCGGCGTACGTTGAAAAAATTATTATGGGGTCGCACCGACACGATCGCGTTTGAAATTGTGGCCCAACACAATGTGATTTCTTTTTATGTAGCGGTTGACCACGAACTGCAACAATTTGTGGAACAACAGATTCAAGCGCAGTATCCGCACGCCCACATTGAGCTGGTGGAGGATTATAATATTTTTACACCAACGGGCGTGATCAAGGGCACGCTCTTGCAATTTAAGCGCGAATTTTTCTTTCCCATTAAAACCTACAAACAGCTCGAAACTGATCCGTTGAGCTCACTCACCAACGCGTTAAGCAAAGTCAATGATCCGGAAGGCGCCGCTATTCAAGTCATCGTGCGTTCGGCACATCATTCTTGGCACGCGAAAGCCGCTTACATTGCCTCACAAGTCCATCAAGGCAAAAAAATGAGTGAGGTCATGAGCACGAATTGGGCGAGTAAAATAGCGGACACTTTAGGTAAGGGTTTTTTTGGATTGATGCAAGCCATGACTAATTCACCAGAGAAACAGCGCGAGCAGGAGCGCGAAGAAAAAAAAGAATACCGTCTGTCCGATCGCGAGTCAGAAATGTTGAAAGGAATTGAAGAAAAGGCCTCGCACGCCGGGCTTGATGTTACCCTTCGCTTGGTTGTGTCCGCTGAAACCGAACCGCGCGCGAGTTTGTTGCTGGAAAATTTAGCCAACGCTTTTTCGCAATTCAGCATTTATGAATACGGTAACGCGTTTGCTAAGTACACGCCGCGTTCGCTCCCCAACTTTATCCGTGGATTTGTGTATCGTTCGTTTGACGAGTATCACAAAGTGTTATTGTCAAGCGAAGAGTTGGCCAGCGTATTTCACTTACCTACGCCGTTTATCGATACGCCGAACATTCGTTGGTTGTTGGCAAAAAAAGCGCCGGCTGCCGCCAATGTTCCCAAAGAGGGTTTGTATCTCGGGTACAATTTGTATCGCGGCGTGCGCACGGATATTTTCATGAAACCGAAAGATCGCCAGCGCCACATGTATATCATCGGTAAATCCGGTATGGGTAAATCTTTTTTGATCGCTAATTTGGCGCGGCAAGATATTCAGAATGGGGAAGGGGTCTGCGTGATTGACCCGCACGGCGATTTGGTGGCGGATATTTTGGCCGGCGTACCGAAAGAGCGCGCCGATGACGTGATTTTATTTGAACCGGCCGACATGTCGCGGCCGATGGGGTTAAACATGCTCGAAGCGGATTCGCCGGACGAGCGCGATTTTGCGGTGCAAGAAATGATCGCCATTTTTTATAAACTTTTCCCGCCGGAAATGATCGGTCCAATGTTTGAACACAATATGCGCAACGTGATGTTGACGCTCATGTCCGATCCCGAAAATCCGGGTACGATTGCCGAAATTCCGCGCATGTTTTCGGATGACGATTTCCAAAAACAGTGGGTAGCGAAAGTGACCGATCCGGTGGTGCGCTCGTTCTGGGAAAAAGAAATGGCTAAGACATCGGATTTCCACAAATCGGAAATGCTCGGCTATTTAATTTCCAAAGTCGGTCGCTTTGTGGAAAACGAAATGATGCGCAATATTATTGGTCAGACCCATTCGGCATTTGATTTTAACGAAGTGATGGATAAGAAAAAGATTTTGCTCGTTAATTTGTCCAAAGGAAAAACCGGCGAGGTCAACTCGAATTTGCTCGGTTTGATCATCGTGGCTAAATTACAAATGGCCGCCTTGAAACGCGCGAGCATCCCCGAAGAACAACGCCATGATTTTTATCTCTACATCGACGAGTTCCAAAATTTCATCACCGATTCGATCGCCACCATTTTATCCGAAGCGCGCAAATATCGTTTGGATTTGATCATCGCTCACCAATACATGGGGCAACTGGTACAAAGCGGCAATGACACCAAAATTCGCGACGCCGTGTTGGGCAACGCCGGTACGATGGTAAGTTTTCGGATTGGTGTGGATGATGCTGAAATTTTGGCCAAAGAATTCGCACCGGTATTTTCCGCCTTCGACATGGTCAATGTGGAAAAGTTTACCGCTTATATTAAATTATTGGTGGACAACGAAGGTATTAAACCCTTCAACATGCACACGGTCCCGCTTGCCCCGGGCAACAAAGACCTAGCCGAAGCCATCCGCGAACTATCCCGCCTAAAATACGGCCGCGAACGCAAACTCGTGGCTGACGAAATCCTCGAACGCACGCAATTAGGCAGTGCCAAAGCCAGCGCGGAAACCCCGCCGGTGGAAGCGACGCTGTAGGCAGCTTACTAGCTTACTAGCTTACTAGCTTACTAGCTTTTAGGTGCAGTAGGTTTAAAAGCTAGTAAGATATTCCGTTTGCTTTTTTGTTTTGGTTAAACTAAGATATAGCCATGTCCATAACTCTTTATCGAAAATACCGGCCGCAGGCATTTCAAGATTTGGTGGGGCAGGATCATGTGCAGAGGACTATCATGAATCAAATCATGACGGGCAAGGTGGTGCATGCGTATTTGTTTACCGGCCCGCGGGGGGTGGGGAAAACTACCGTGGCGCGATTGCTGGCCAAAGCGGTTAATTGCACACAACGCACTGCCGCTCAAGCCGAACCGTGCGGGATCTGTCCGCAATGTGTCGGTTTGCAAGAAGCCCGTTCGCTCGATGTGATTGAGATTGACGCCGCGTCACAAACGGGTGTGGACAACGTGCGCGAAAATATTATCGCCGCCTGTCGCGTGCCGCCCGCCGAAGGCAAGATGAAAGTATTTATCATCGACGAAGTCCACATGCTTTCAACGAACGCTTTTAACGCCTTGTTGAAAATCATCGAGGAACCGCCGGCGTATATTTTATTTATTCTCGCCACCACCGAAATTCACAAAGTACCGGAAACTATTATTTCGCGCTGCCAACGATTTGATTTTCGTAAAGTGCCACACGCTTTGCTCGTGCAACGGTTGATGAAATTGGCAAAAGCAGAACAAGTGACCATCGAGCCGGCAGTGTTTGATCGGGTGGCCGTGGCGTCGCAGGGGTGTTTGCGCGATGCCGAAGGTTTGTTGGGACAAATTTTGGCATTAGGTGATGACACCATTAGCGAAGCCGAGGCAGATATTATTTTGCCGCGCACTGACAGTGGTCTCCTAGTTGAATTTGTCGGGTTGTTGCAGGCACGCGCCACCACCAAGTCGATTATTTTTGTGAATCGGTTAGTGGAAGAGGGCGTATTGTTGCCTACTTTTACGCATCATTTGATTTTATTTTTGCGCAAATTAATTTTGCTTATCACCGCGCCATCGCTGGCCGATAGTGTTGACCGTTTTGCGCCAGCGGCCGAAGAGGCATTGCAAAAATTTGCGCAAACTATTCCGCTCGCTGTCACGCAAGCGTATATGAACCGGTTTTTAACCGCGCGCGAAGAATTAAATCGCGCGGATATTGTGCAACTGCCGCTGGAGCTGGCGATTATTGATTTGTGCGAAACAAAAATCGTTATTACGCCACCCGCTCCGCCACCGAATAATACGGGATCAGCTCAACCGATTAAAATAGCGACTTCGCCACCAATAATGCGCGCCACATCACCAACCCCGGAACCAACCGCACCTCGAGCCCAGCCGCCGCTTGATACTACCACCATTACCCTCGAGGCCATTCAACAATCTTGGCGCAACATCACCAAAGCCGTCAAAGAGCGCAACCACACCTTGGCCGCGTTTTTAAAATTGGGAACCATAGCCAGCGTTGAGAAGAATACCCTAAGCTTGCAATTTCGTTATCAATTTTATTATGATCGGGTGAATGAATTAAAAAACCGTCGCGCCATCGAAGACGCCTTGACAGAAGTATTCGGCATCCCTATGCTCTTGAATGTTCAACTCGCCACCAGCGAAGCGGCCGCGCTTGATCCAGCGGTACAAGAACTTATCAGCGCTTTTGGCGGGGGAGAAGTGGTGGGGTAGAGTAAAAAATTTCCAAATCACCAATTTATAAATTTCCAAATAATTAATCGCTGGAGATGATTTAATTGGTAATTTTATAAATTGGCAATTTGGTAATTTATTATCTCCTAAATTCCGGGATCGTCTAATGGCAGGACACATCCCTCTGGAGGATGGTATCATGGTTCGAGTCCATGTCCCGGAATTGAGGAGATAATTACCAACCGCCCACGCCGGTACGGCTGGATTTTTTATTTGCATAAAATCATAAAAGGCGATAGAATAGATTCCATATGGTTTTAACCCATTTCACCCAAGGCGGTCACGGTAAACACGAATCACATCAGTCCATCGCGCCGCGCATCAAAGCCCTACTGGAGAAGCAGATTGAACGGCAGTCGCCTGCTTCGGATGAACCAAAAATCAGTGTTAATGAAGTTGTCGGCCGGGTGGCGTTTTTTTATGAACGCCTGCGCAGTTTTATTGACTACAAAGATGAGCATCTTCTGCGTAAAAGCGCGATTGAGCGCATCCTGCGGCGACTGCTCGTGTTGCATCAAGATCCGCTCGCTATCAGCGATCATTTGATTCGGGAAATGATTGCCGCGCGCTATTTAGAAAACAATGTCATACCAGAAACAAAAATCGTCAGCGTGGCTGGCATAATTGCCAAATATTTGTCGGTGCGTACTCGATTGCTTGAGGTATATGGGCACGAGCCGGGTAATCAGTTAGGGGATTGGCTATTCCGCTTGATGCCGGTTGAATTGGAACATGAATTAGCCCCCAGCCGTCCCGAACAAGCATTTGTGAAAGCGCTCATGGAAACGATGGAGGAACAGGTGGTGCTGGAAGGCGCGCATATGAGTCCAGGCCAACGTCGCGCCCATCTCTTGCTTGCCAGTTACCGCGCTTTTTTGAAATCAGATAATTCGATGCTGGAGTATTATTTGTTGGTGGATACATATCCGCACTGGGTCGGGCAGAGCACGTCAGCCGCGATTGAATTGATTGTCCATAAATTTACGCGCATTCACGAAGGCATGCGCCACTTACTTGACCATCCGGCGCAGAGGCCAATATTGCGTTTGGCGCAAAAACTGGCTCTACTTTTCCAAATTTTATGGTATGTTTTGCATACTGCCGAAAATGCCGAAGCCGTATTGGCATCAAGTGAGCATTTGGAAAACACCATCCGTTCGACCTACCGTAAACTGTATGAAAAAGCGCGCACCAAACTGCGGCGCAGCGCGTTCCGCAGTATTATTTATATTTTTTTAACTAAAGTTTTGGTGGCGCTGGCGCTGGAGTATCCGTATGATCTTTTTATTCGTCAAGAAGTAAACACCAAAGCGTTAACGATCAACTTAATTCTACCGCCACTAATCATGTTTATTGTCGCTTTATTTATCCGTTATCCAACCAAGAAAAATTTACAAAAAATTGTTGATGGTTTACAGGGGTTGGTGACGGAAGGTGTGGCCAAAGGATTTAATTACCGTATTCGCGTGCCCGCCCATCATGGTTGGTTTTTGCAAGTATTATATTATCTGTTTTATGTAGTGTTGTACCTTGTTACATTTGGTTTAATCGGTGTTGGTTTGCAGTGGCTTCGTTTTAACATTGTTTCCACGCTTTTGTTCTTGTTCTTCTTAACGGTCGTGAGTTTTTTTGGTTATCGTATCCGGGTTGGTATTCGCGAGTTGATAGTGGAAGAGTCACATTCTTTTATCGCCGGTATTTTTGAGTTATTCGCCCTACCCATCATCCGCGCCGGTCGTTGGCTCTCGTTCAACGTTTCCAAGATAAACATTTTTATTTTCTTTTTTGATGTGATCATCGAAGCGCCGTTAAAAGTAGTGCTAAATTTGTTTGAAGGATTTGCCACCTTTTTTAGAGAAAAGAAAGAAGAAATCGATCAATAAACATTCAACAAATTTTCAAAACCGGCGGACGAAGGAATAGCTTTTTAGCTGATTAGCTTACTAGCTTGTTAGCTTTCTAGAAAAAACAATTATGTCGTTCCCGGCTTGACCGGGAATCCAGTTAATCTGGATCCCAAATCTAGTTTGGGATGACAAAAGTAAAGTATCGCCATTATGCTCTCTCCCCGAAGCTATTATTTTTCGCTCGGTCTCATCACCCTCCTTATCATCAGCGCTTTTATAATGGGCAATCTTCTCGCGGCCGGCGTATTACTGGTTGCGCTTTTTGGCTTCAGGCGGTATTATTATGCGCATGTCCGTTAAACCAACAAAAAACATCAATACCACATTTTTTCGTGCTCATGACTTAGGCAAGGTCCCTTTTTGGATGGCAGAAAAAATGACAAGTGCTTTATTAGCTCCGCGCCTCGAACACTGGCTTGGTCTTCGCCCACAACGCGCCGGTTTGCTATATGATCACAAAAAAGGCCTCACTCTCCTCGGGAAAACAAGCGAGTGGCAAAATCTGAATACGCGCGCACTGGATCATCTACAAACCGATCCTTATTTTGGCGAACAAGTCGTTAGTAATATCAAACGTTTAGCTCGCCAAATTTATAATTTATCTTATGATGTGATCCAGCGTCGCAGTTTAAGTTTTCCGCGACGGGGCGCGCAATCCCGCATTGAACACTTATTTAGCATTCTTGAAGAGATGAATCAGTATCTTTCCTTTGTCATAATGCTCGATGCGCCCAGCGGCACATTTTCACAACAACTAAAAAGTATCATCATTGAACACGCTCACGAACGCGTGTTGTCTCGCCCGCCAAGCGAATATTTAAGAGTGCTGTTGGAACCAGTAGAATTTTCTTTTGCCGAACAACAACATGATGAGTTATTGCTTTTAGCACAAGCCGTTCGTCGTCGTCCGCCGATGCGCAAGTTGATCGCTCACGGCGGCAACCCGCGCGATATATTAAATGAGATGACGCAAAAATACGCGCCACTCGCGCGCAAATTGCGCCGCCATATTCGTCACTACAGCTGGATCATCACCGTGGGCGGCGGCATAGAAGACGCGCCCGCGCGATTGCTCACGGAACTCCAGCAACTTGTTAAAACGGATTTTAATCTTGATCAGGCCATTGAAGAACGCGAACAATCAATTCGTTTGCGGCATGATCAGCAACGTTTATTGGTGCGTGAGTTGGGATTAACGGAAGAAGAGCGACACATGTTCAATTTGGCGCGAGATTTTTACAGCTCGGGTCGTCATGGCAAAGAAATGCTTTTACTGTTTCAGTCGGTGGTGTACGATTTAGTTTTAACCCACATCAAAAATCGTTCTCCAGAGGAATTGGCGCTCTTATCCGCGACAGAACTATCGCGCTTGTTGAGCCATAACACCTTTGATAAAGATACGCACACCAATCGTCGCGCCGGTTTTATATTTCTAGCTGGTGGTGCTAACGACGAGTGGCTCCTCGGCGCCAAACTGGATGCGTGGAAAGTAAAAAATTTGGGGAAAAAATAAACATTACTACGAAGTTACGAATGGACGCGAATGGTACGAATGGATTAATTATTCGTATGTTTCGTAAGGATTCGTACCTTCGTAGTAATTACTATGGAACTCACTCTTCTCGCTATAATCATAATTCTCGTTATCACTCTTGGAGTGGTGATCTTTTTTTTCTCCCGTAAGCTAGAACGCCTGATGACCGGGCATGATGCGCAGACATCGTTTCAACTATTAAATCAAAACGTACAAACTGTGCACCAGCGTCTGGATCGAGCCGCACAAGCGGTGGCTGGTATGGCTAAAGAATTAAGCGTGGTGCAGGAAATGAACCGCCAGATGCAAGCGTTTCAAGATTTTTTTAAAGGCCCGAAAGTGCGCGGTTCGTTGGGTGAGCAAATTTTGACACAATTACTCGAACAATATTTACCACGCGAGCAATTTGTTCTGCAATATAAATTTCAGAGTGGCCAGATTGTTGACGCCGCGCTTAAGACATCACAAGGGATTATTCCGGTTGACGCGAAATTTCCCCTTGAAAATTATCGCAAAATAAATCAAGTGGAAACGGACGATGAACGAGAACGGGCGCGCAAAGATTTTGTGCGTGATGTAAAAAAACACCTTCAGGATATTGCGAAAAAATATATTTTACCGGCGGAGGGCACCGTGGATTTTGCCCTGCTCTATATTCCGTCCGAGTCCGTATACTATGAAGTCATTCACTTGGAACACGAACTAACTGGTTTTGCGCATGAACTCCGCGTGTTTCCAGTTTCGCCCAATAGTTTTTTATATTTTTTACGAATTTTGCTCTTGGGTATGGAGGGTTTAAAAATCGAACAGTCATCACGAAAAATTCTAAAATTGTTGGCCGGCATTCAACAAGATGCCAAACGCCTCGGCGACACCATCGGAGTTGCCACTACCCATATAACCAACGCGAAAAACGCCATTGATCGGGTTAATAACGATTATGTCGGACTGACTACTCAATTCAACAGTATCCGACTCCTCGATTCAGGAAACGATGACCACACCTAGCTCATCATTCCAAAATTTGTGTTGGCAAATTATTCCGGCGGCCGCGCCGGAATTATTAGCGCAATTTCCCGAGCTAGAATCGTTGGCTGTGCAATTGTTGCAAGCTCGCGGAGTGATTAAATCCGATGTATCCGCGACTGTCAACCAACGCGCCGCGGAACGTTTTTTAACCCCAGATTACGCGACCGATACGCTTGATCCTTTTTTATTTCGTGACATGCGCCAAGCCACCGATCGTATTTTTGCGGCGATTACCGCCGGTGAGCCGATAATGATGTTTGGTGACTATGATGCTGATGGCGTTTCCGCCGCGGTAATTATGGTTAGCACCCTGCAAGCGCTTGGCGCCCGGGTTGATCGATATTTGCCGCATCGCGAAACCGAAGGATATGGTATGAATCTGGCGGCGATTGAAAAATTTAGCGCGGCCGGCATCAAAATAATTATTTCCGGCGACTGCGGGATTGCCAATGTGACTGAAATTAAACAGGCGCGTGATTTGGGAATGGACGTTATCGTGACGGATCATCACACCTTTCAAAGCGAACTACCGCCGGCGTATGCCATTATCCATCCCGGCATCCCGGGTGAGCCGTATCCGGATAAAACTTTGTGCGGCGGGGGAGTGGCGTTTAAATTGGCGCAAGGGTTGTTGCGTCATCCGCTGGCGGATAAATTCTGGCAACGCGATGAACCGCGGTTGAATTTTGAAAAATGGTTGGTGGATATGGTGGCAATTTCCAGCGTGGCGGATATGGTGCCATTGCTTGGTGAAACGCGGGTGCTAACTTGGTATGGCCTGAAAGTTATTCCCAAATCGCGCCGACCGGGTTTGCGTGCCATGCTTGCCAATGCCGGATTAACCGACCGCCAAGAAATCACCAGCGAAAACATTGCTTTTCAAATCGCGCCGCGCATAAACGCGGCGGGACGAATGGATCATGCCAACGCGGCTTACGAATTGCTCATGACGCAAGACGCCCAAGTGGCGCGGACTCTGGCTGATGCCTTGGAAAGTACCAATCAAGACCGCCAGCGTATGACCGAGATTGTGTATAACGAGGCATTGGAATTGGCCCGGGCTCAAGGCGAGCAATCGGTCTATATTGTGGCCAGTCGCGACTGGCCGTTGAGTATCGCTGGTTTAGTGGCGGGAAAATTAGCGGAAATGTTTAATCGCCCATGTTTTGTGCTCACCCAGCGCAACGGATTTTATCAGGGCTCGGGTCGCGGCATTAACATTCCCGGCGTGAGTTTAATGACCGCGCTCGATACAGCCAAGGATTTACTGGCCGGCTATGGCGGTCATCCGGACGCGTGCGGTTTGAAATTGCCGCCCCAAGGCGATTTTGCGGCAGTCGAAGAACGGCTTCGCGTCAGTTTATCACAACAATTAGCCGGCCGTGATTTGCGTAAAACCATCATGATTGATGCGGTCGTACGACTGGATCAAATCACTTGGGAATTGTATACTTTGTTAGAGCAATTCGCCCCGTACGGTTATCAGAATCCAACACCACGCTATCTATTAGAGCGCGTAACAGTAGAACAAATTCGTCCGGTCGGCACGAACAACAAACACCTTCAGCTTTTCATCAGCCAAAACGGCGGCAAAGTGTTCAAAACCATCGGTTTTTCTTGCGGGACTTGGTGTGATCGGTTAGCAGTTGGCGATCAGCTTGATTTGGTGATCGAACTAAACATAAACGAATGGAACGGAAACCGTAATTTGGAATTGAAATTAATAGACGGCAAAAAAACAGCTATCTAATTCATCGCTATGTATAAACGGAATCCGCCACACTGGAAATAATGTCACTAGCCGTTTGATCATATTATTTACATACTATATAGTATGTAAATAATATAACTAGTATATTTTGAATACAAACATTTAGTGATTACAGGTTCGATTATGAAAATAATTTTTGCTACACGAAATCAGGGCAAGGTGGAGGAGATGCGGGCAATTTTGGCTGGGTTGCCGGTGGAGGTTTTGAGTGTTGAGGAAATGGGGGTGGAAGGGGAGGCGCGGGAAGACGCTGATACGTTTGCGCAAAACGCTTTGCAGAAAGCGCGTTATGTTACACAACAGACAAGGCAGTGGGCGATGGCGGATGATTCTGGTTTGTGCATTAATGTGCTAGATGGCGCACCGGGAATTTTGACGGCACGCTGGGCGGGTGATAGAAATTTAGTTGAATATACGCTTGATAAAATGAGAGATGTTACTGAAGAGAATCGAGTAGCACACTTTGAAAGCGCGGTGGCGTTAGTGTCGCCGGAAGGCAAGGAATGGGTTTTCACCGGACGAGTAGCTGGATCACTGGCGATTAAACCGCGTGGCACCGCACATCCCAAATTACCGTATGATGTTTTGTTTATCCCTGATGGCCACGACAAAACATTTGCTGAAATGTCAGCTGAACAAAAAAACTCTATTAGTCATCGTGGTTTAGCGTTTCAAAAATTAAGAAGTTTTTTGCGGGAAATAATTGAAAAATAATATGAATAAATTTTTTTCGGAACAACCGCGAGAAATTGGAAAAATCCAGATTCCGGACGATGATATTTTAGGTTGGTTAAAAACATTGCGTGAGGGTGGGATGACGGATAAAGAGATTGATGATATTTTGATTCATCTTAATAAAGAATATGCCGATCAGCGTTTACCGCGTTTAGTGGAAGAAGCGTTGCAAGAATATAATGCGCGACGAATTACCAAAGGAGAAAATCCTTTGGCAGAGGGCGATATGCTGCAAGCATTAAAGCGCGTCGCTCGCCACGCCATCGAACAAGAATTGCGTGGTAAGGAATGAAATAAAAAATTACCCTTGTTTTTATTAGCAATTTTCCGCCCCGGGCGGATCATCCTCGGGCTGAATAAGTTGGCAATTTAATAATTTTCTCTTTGTGTCCCAATATTATAACCCGCAACGTACCAGAAATTTATTCGAGCCCAATGCTCGCGAGCCGTTCAAAATCAGTCGGTCGAAGATTGATCTGTTTTTAGAATGTCCGCGTTGTTTTTATTTGGATCGGCGTTTGGGCGTGGCCCGGCCGCCGGGATTTCCATTTAGTTTAAACGCGGCGGTTGACACGTTGCTCAAGAAAGAATTTGATATTCATCGTGCGGCCGGATCGGCTCATCCGCTGATGACCGCGTACGGTGTGGAGGCGGTGCCGTTTCAACACGAAGACCTTGATGCTTGGCGCGATTCTTTGCGGCGCGGCATTCAATATCGGCATGAAGCGACCAATTTAATTATTACCGGCGGGGTGGACGATGTCTGGGTCTCGAGCGTGAGCGAATTGATCGTGGTGGATTATAAAGCTACGGCCAAAACAGGAGAAGTGTCGCTAGATGCAGAATGGCAAGACGGCTACAAACGTCAAATGGAAACGTACCAATGGCTTTTGCGACATAATGGTTTTGCGGTTTCTAATACCGGTTATTTTGTCTATGTAAATGGCCAGACCGATCGGGCGGCGTTTGATGGCAAGTTGGAATTTGATGTTAAATTAATTCCCTACACCGGTGATGACTCGTGGTTAGAAAAAACTATTACGGAGCTTCATAAATGTTTAATGGACAATACTATTCCGGCATCCGGTCCTGATTGTGATTATTGCGCCTATCGCCTGACGGCGGGGCAGTACGAATAAAAAGAGGAGACAAGCGCTCGACAGCGTCTCGTCTCCATGGGTTAGGCCGTCAGGATGTTTTTTCTCGCCACGCCCGATGCGCTTCCAGAAATTTGGTACGCATATACTGGCGCGGCGGTTGGAGGATGTATACGCGAAACGGTTTGCGCGCAGTTATCGTTTCCGTAATCTCCTGGGCCGCTAATGGGGCTATTTGCTGGAGCGTTTTGGTTCCGGCGGTTGTTTCAACCAGCAGATCAGTGCCCGGTCGTGTAGAGGTAGCATGATTTTCATACACGACGAACTGGTTACCACTAGCCACGACCGCCTGTTCACGCGCCAACGCCTCCGCTTGAGTGGCGTACGCTTCAACGATGGTATCTCGGCCGATTTGCCAACCGAAACGTTCGACATTCAGGCCGCATTCTTGTTCAATCAAGCGCGTCAGGTCGACATCTGTCATGGCGGTTAGCACTTGGCGGGTTAGTGACCCGTTTAAGTAAAGGTACTTAATCACACAGCGCGCCAAAGCAGAAGCAAAAAACCTGGTTTGGGGATTACGGTACACCTCGCGAAACATGAGCGCTCGCGCTTTGAGAAATTTTACCAATAGATCGGGTTTGGTGAATACGACTTGACCGTGGCTGATAGCCACCGATTCCCACAAGCCACACAACAACGGATTTTCTCTAGTCAGTCGTTGCAAGGCGTAAAATCCAGTGGAGAACAAATACGGTTTACTGCTTTGTTCTGGCACGAGGTACAAAGGAATGTCCCGGGCGGTATAACTGATCTTATCCGCCACATCAAGTAATGACCCCAGCATTCCTTGGCCTTGTACCACGGCTGTTAGAGCGTCTTGATCCAGCCCGTATTGTTTGGCAAATTCTGGCCAAGTGGCAATTTCGAATATTTCGTTGAAAAAGTCATCTTCATCCAACGAGCCATCGAGCGCGCACTCTTTGGTGCAATCACCGCCGGCTGGTGTGCGTGCGTCGTGTACCAGCGCCGCCACTCGCAACAGGGTTAGCTCTTTTTCAGCCAGATCATTTTGTGTGCCGATGAGTAAGGCCAAGGCGCCGGTGCTCAACACATGGTCAAAGCGGGTATGAGAAAAGCGGGTCAATAGTTCGGAGCGTTGTGAGGCGAGAAGTTCCGGGTGATATTTGAATCCAAACTGCCGCACTCCGGCGAGGCGATCTAGGCCGAACGCGCGAATGGTATCTTCCGTCAAACCGCCTCGCCGGACATGATAGCTGAATCCGGCCAAAGGCAGGTGAGCCGGTGCGCAGGCCACGCCGATCAACGGCAGGATTTCATGAGGCGGTGGTTCAGTGGCCCCGGGCAAAAAGACAACATCATTACCTAGTACCAGACGACCTGATTTTCCAGGCCGGTTGATGCGAGCTGTGAGCGAGGTCATGGTTTACCTTCCTTGTCAAAGATTGTAACGCAAAAATCATATGCCAAGATTACCATACTGGAAATAAAGCGCTTGTTTGTTTTCCACAACGGCGTTACAATAGAAAAACCATGAATAAGCAGGTTAAATTATTTACTGATGGGGGAGCACGGGGTAATCCGGGGCCAGCCGCGAGTGGATTTGTAATTTATGAAGGCGAGCAAAAAATTTTTGAGCAGGGAGTTTACTTAGGAGTAACCACCAACAACCAAGCGGAGTACGGCGCGATTTTATTTGGCCTGACCGCGGCGCGTGTTTTGGGGGCTACGACGATAGATGTATTTATGGATTCGGAATTAGCCGTGCGCCAACTTAATCGTATTTATCGCGTTAAGGATAAATTTTTAGCACAACTGTTCGTCAAAATTTGGAACCTGTCGCAAGAATTTAAAAAAATTACCTTTTCACATATTCCGCGCGCAAAAAACAAAGCGGCCGATGCCATGGTGAACAAAGCGATTGACGAGGGCTTGGCCGGAATCCAGAAACCGACCGCGCTTCCCCTGAAGTGAAGCGCCGCCGACCAACGCAGACTGAAGCACAAGGTGCTTCCGCCGACCAACGCAGACGACACGCAGACAAAGCAGAAAAATTTTGTATTTTTTCAGCGACCGTCAGCGTAATGTCGGCGTGTGTCTGCGAAAACTTATGTCAGATAAGTTTTATCGGCGACCGGCGGCGTTAGTCCGTGCCCTCCCAAATGGGCGGGATTGACTAGAAATAACAAATGTGCTAAAGTTATTCTAGTGTTTTACTCTTTGAAAACTGGCGAATACAGTGTGTTGGGATAAAGATACGGTTGCTTGTGCCTCACTGGTGTGAGGCACAAGAGGAAAGTCTGGACACCACTGCCGTTGCCGGGCAACGGAAGCTCCAAATTCCAAAATCCAAATTCCAAACAATATCCAATTACCAAAATCCAAAATTTTAAACCTACCCGTTTAGGATTTAGGAAATTGTAATTTAGAATTTGTTTGTGATTTGGTGCTTGGAGCTTGGAATTTCCGCTGCCTGGTGGCGGCGGTTAGTGGTAGTCGGGAGAGCCGACCGGGAGAAGACGCTACATGCTATCAATCTTGATGCCTAGGCAATAGATTGATTCATGGTCAAACGTCGAATCCTCGGAACCCCTCTGGCGCTTTCGCGCCAGCACGGCCTTTTAGGCCGAGGGTGAAAAGGGCCACAGAAACAAAACCGCCATCGTGTCTCACTAGCGTTCAACACTCAATCGATCCGAACAATCCGAATGATCCCGAATGACCCGAATTGAATTCAATTTGTGGCATTCGGATGTATTCGGGGTATTCGGATCGCGGTGTGACGAGCGGTAGCGAGGCACGATAGGTAAGGATGAAACCGTGAGCCCCGATACCTGCTCGTATTTTGCGAGAGGGTATTGGGGATAACCCCATTTTGATTGCTTGTAAATGCGAGCGATCAGGACGGGGGAACGTAAGAGCTCACGCGGCTGGCGAGTGATCGCTAGACGGAGGCAACCTCTACCTGGTGCAAGGACGTAATTGTCCGCATGAGCTATTGAGAAATTGATAGCCAAGAGAAATAACCGTTCTGCCTCGTGCGGAGCATGAGGCATAGACAGAATCCAGCTTACCTTTATCCCAGCACATTGCATTCGAAAAACCCGAAACAAATTACTTCCCCCTTAGGATAAGGGGGACAGAGGGGGTTATGAACCCTGGGTTATAACTCCCCTAACCCCTCTTTCCGCCAGCCGGCGGATTAAGAGGGGAATAATACAAAATTTTCCATGTCCTCATCGCGTAAAAAATACAGCGAACTTATTTTTTCGGTTTTGCTGGTACCGTTAGATGCTTTGATGCTGGTGCTGGCTGGCGTATCTGCCTACCACTTGCGTTTCTCCGAGCTGATTCAAGGCGTCCGGCCGGTTTTTTATAATCTCGCGCCCCAAACATTTTTACTGTTCACCATGTCAATAATTCCTTTGTGGTTATTGATTTTTGCGCTAGCTGGTCTTTACAGCCAGCGTTCCACTCGCCGTCTGTTTGCTGAGTTGTCGCGCGTGTTTGTGGCTTGCTCGCTTGGTATTCTACTTTTGATTGTTATCTTTTTCTTTCAACGCGAATTTTTTTCCTCGCGTTTCATTGTGATTGCACTGTGGTTTTTGGCCGTTAGCTACACCTCGGTGGCGCGCGGGCTGGTGCGTTCATTGCAACATGCCTTATTGCGGTTGGGGATTGGTAGTTTGCGCACGCTGGTGATCGGTAATGATGAAACCACGACGACTATTTTAGCCACGCTTCGGGGTGCGCCGCGGTTGGGTTTTAATGTATTGGCTCGTCTGGAAACATTACCAGAACCGGAGGCGTTGATCCGAGAACAACTCACCGATTTATTGCGTCGGCATCGACTTGATGCGGTCATTATTACTGATCCGCGTTCGAACCACGATCAACAAGCCAGCGTGCTGACATTTTGCCAAGAACACCATTTAAATTTTCGGTACGCCGCTGACGTGTTTAATGCCCAAGCCACCAATACAGATGTTTTGCCGATTGGCGGTATTCCGGTAATCGAAATAAAGCCGACCCCGCTTGATGGTTGGGGCAGAATTGCCAAGCGTCTATTTGATATTATTGGCGCGCTGGTGTGTTTGCTGATTTTTTCGCCAGTGATGGTTTTAACCGCGGTAGTGATTGTGCTTGATTCTGGTTGGCCAATTTTTTGGCGACTGGATGATAATTCCGCTCCACGACGGATTGGCACCTTTGGTGAACCGTTTCGTTATTTCAAATTTCGTAGCATGTATAGCGGGACGCATAATCAACGCTATCGCAAGCTGGCCAAACATAATGCCCGCACCGACGGTCCATTGGTAAAGATTCCCCGCGATCCACGCATTACGCCGGTTGGTCGTTGGATCCGAGCGGTTAGCATTGATGAACTGCCGGAATTATTTTCCGTGTTAGTCGGCGACATGAGTTTGGTCGGGCCGCGTCCGCATTTGCCAGAAGAAGTGGCTAAATATCCGCCCCAAGCGCGCAAGGTATTACAAATCAAACCGGGCATGACTGGATTGGCGCAAATTTCTGGTCGATCTGATTTGGCGTTTGCCGAGGAAATTCGACTCGATTGTTATTACATTGAAAATTGGCGGCTATCACTTGATATTCTTATTTTACTAAAAACCCCTCTGGCAATTTTACGTCGGCCGATTAAAGCGTAAGACGATACTACGAATATACGAATGAAGTACGAATTTACGAATTTTTCGTCCCGAGGACGATCAGCCTCTGGCTGAAATCTCACCTTAATTTGCTTTCATTCGTAAATTCGTCTCAATTCGTACATTCGTAGTAATTTTGTACATTCGTAGTAACTATTCGTACATTCGTAGTAATTTATGAAAATCACGCTTGTTCATGATCACTTGAATCAAATCGGCGGCGCGGAGTTTGTCCTCAAACAATTTCATGAGCTTTGGCCTCAAGCCACGACCCACACGTTGGCGTACGACCGGCGTTTGCAAGATTTTTTTGGGACGCACACTTTTAGTACATCGTTCATCGACCGATTACCCGGACGAGCTCGTTTTTTGCGTTGGTATTTGCCCTTGATGCCGCTGGCTACAGAATCGTATCGTTTTCGTGAAACAGATCTTATTTTGTCTAACTGCTCGGCGTTTGCCAAAGGAATTATTCCGCCCGCCGATGCTTATCATGTGAGTTATTGTCATACCCCCACGCGTTATTTATGGACCGATACCCTGCAATATGTTGACGACTTGCGCGCTCCCCGCTGGTTAAAATTAATGTTACCGTTCTTGATCTCGCGTTTGCGTGCCTGGGATTGGCAAGCGGCCCAACGAGTGGATTTATTTATAGCGAATTCGGGAGAGGTACAAAAACGCATTCAGAGATATTATCAGCGGCCCAGTAAAATAATTTATCCACCAGTGGATACGGCGGCGTTTAATTGTCCAGTGGAACCAGCGCGTTATTTTTTGACTGGCGGGCGACTGGTGGCGTATAAACGATTTGATTTGATAGTAGAGGCCTTTAATCATTTGGGTTTACCGCTGGTAGTATTTGGCACTGGACCGGAATTGGCAACTTTGCAAAAAAATGCCAAACCCAATATTCGTTTTACTGGTTTTGTTTCGCAAACAACGCGGGCTGAATTATTTTCGCGTTGTCGGGCGTTCATCGCCGCGCAACGCGAAGATTTTGGTTTGACCACAGCGGAAGCGCTGGCCGCCGGGCGGCCGGTGATTGCTTACCGGGCTGGTGGGTCGCTCGAAATCGTGGCCGAGGGGATCTCCGGAACTTTTTTTGATGACCAATGCTGGGAAGCTATCGCGGACAGCGTGATTCATTTTACCGATCGTAATTATCATCCCGCTGTCATCCGTGCCAGCGCGCAAAAATTTTCTAAAGAGCGATTCCAACAAGAAATGCTCGCGCTGGTGGATAAAATCGTTCAAGCCCGGCGCGAATCTTTACCACTGGAGACGGCTTTTCAACTTAAACGCGAGTCAGCTCATTCACTGGTATAAATTTTCTATCTTTCGTACTAGTTAGTAGTTCTTACCCCAGCATTACATGAAACATCGCCCGGCTCATCCGTTTATTATTCCTGATGGCGGTTTAGCGCTTGATCGTCCTTACACCCACGCCGAATGGGATCAAGCCGCCATTCTCGGCACCGGCGATCGACGCTCGTCAACTCTTCGGCACACGCAAGCGCATAAACGCTTGTCGATTTTGTTTGTGAGCATTGTTTTTTTACTTATCAGTTTATATGCGCGCGTGGCGTATTTGGAACTAGTTGCCGGCGATAAATATCGGGCTCGCGCCGAAGGTAATCGTCTGCACACGCAACATTTATTGGCGCCGCGGGGCGAAATTGTTGATCGCTTTGGCACAACGCTCGTCGCTAATGAAAGTCGGTTTGTGTTAAGTGTTTTACCGCAAGAAATGCCTCGCACCATCAATGAACAAACCGCCGGGCTGGTAAAATTGGCTGGGGTAACCGGGCTTGATGCCAAAGATTTACAAACGCGGTGGCAGGCCATTAGCAGTCGTCGGGTGGCGGAATTGGTATTATATGAATCCCTGCCTCGCCTGGCCGCCTTGCGTTTTTATGAAGCGGCTAATAATTTTCCGGAGTTTCGTTTAAGCGCCGCACCGCGCCGCGTGTTTCGCAATTCAAGTTTGGCGCTCGTTATCGGTCAGACCGCGTACCCGGATGAAGCAGAATTACAACGTCAACCCAATTTGTATCCCACCGATACTATCGGCGTGGCTGGTTTGGAAGCAGAATATGATCAGGCGCTACGCGGCACTATGGGATTAGCCACCAGTGAAGTTGATAATCGCGGCCGGACGTTGGCTATACAATCATGGCAGGCGCCGATTAGTGGTAAAAAGCTTGTCACTACCATTGATAATGATTTACAAATTGTGGCGACGGCCAGTATGCAAAAAGTTTTGGCGACGGCTGGTAAACAACGTGCCGCGCTAGTGGCGATTGATCCGCTTTCGGGCGCTATTCGGGCGCTTGTGAACTGGCCGCAATTTGACCCCAATGCTTTAACCGGCGAGCAGGCGAATGAGACCTACCAACAACTTATTAATGATAAAAATCGGCCGCTATTTTTACGCGCCATTAGCGGCTTGTACCCACCTGGCTCGACCATAAAACCATTTTTGGCTGCGGCCGGCTTGGCGGAAAATATTATCACTCCGCAAACCACCGTACTTTCGACCGGCGGCATGCGGGTAGGGCAATGGTTTTTTCCGGACTGGCGAGCGGATGGACACGGCGTGACCAATGTAACTAAAGCGATTGCTGATTCCGTAAATACATTTTTTTATTTGCTCGGTGGCGGTGATCCGAATCGTAATATTCCCGGCTTGGGTGTTGATCGTATGCGACGCTATGTTGAATCATTTGGTTTGAATCAGCGGCTGGGTATTGATTTGCCGGGCGAACAGTCCGGATTTTTTCCATCACCGGAATGGAAAACCAGCGTCAAGGGAGAGCCGTGGTACATTGGCGATACCTATCATGCGGCGATTGGACAGGGTGATGTGTTGGTTACTCCTTTGCAAATGGCCGTGGCTACAGCCGCGCTGGCCAATTCCGGCAAAGTATTTAGACCATATTTAGCCGAGGGTCAGGGCATGTTGTTGCGCTCGGTCTTGCCGAGTGAGGAACATTTGGCAGTAGTTCGCCAAGCCATGCGTGCCGCGGTGGTAAATGGCAGTGCGCGGCGTCTAGCAAATCTGGCCTTTCCCGTGGCTGGAAAAACCGGCACGGCGCAAGGTAATACCAAATTACCACACGCCTGGTTCATTGGTTTTGGACCGTACGAAAATCCTACGCTCGCGCTGGCTATTATTGTAGAGGACGCCGGTGAAGGATCAGCGGTGGCGGTGCCGATTGCTCATGATATCTTTGCCTGGTATTTTGCTAATCGTGTGGACAAGACAGTTGACACTCGCGATCAAGATTGATAGGGTATTTGTATTCTTTATATATTGATAAATTTTATGGATGAAAAAATATACGTTTCCGCGGAAAAACTTAGTGAACTAAAAAAAGAACTGGAAGAACTAAAAACCGTTAAGCGGCGTGAAGTGGCGGAGCGAATAAACGAAGCTAAGGACTTGGGTGATCTTTCCGAAAATGCCGAATATCAACAAGCCCGCGATGAACAGGGATTTATTGAAGGCCGGGTGATGGAGCTTGAAGACATGCTCAAGCGCGTGCAGGTAGTTGATAAAACGCAAGCCACGGGTGGCACGGTGCGAGTAGGTTCTAAGGTGCGTGTCAAACAGGACGCGAATGACACTGAACAGTTTGAAATTGTCGGTTCACAAGAAGCTGATCCGATTAATTATAAAATATCAAACGCGTCACCACTCGGCAAAGTATTGTTGGGAAGAAAAGCCGGCGATACAGTAATTGCTCAACTGCCTAACGGCGAACGAACATATCTGATTGTAGCGGTAGAATAACCAAGAAATAAACCGTTCCCACCGGAGCGGTTTTCTGTTAGTAAATGATTTGACCGCGAGACCAACAACGGAGTATAATTCTGCCATGCAAAACGAATACGCTATTCGTCAAGAGCGTCTTAAAAGTATCCGCGAGCAGGGAATCAATCCCTACCCCGCCAGCGTGGTCCGGACACAGCTTATCAAAAATGTGGTGGCTGATTTTTCGGCACTCGAGACAACGGGCGCGGCTGTGGCCATTGTCGGCCGGTTGCGACTGATGCGTGGTCATGGCGGCTCGACGTTTTTTCATCTCGAAGACGGCTCGGGTAAAATTCAATGCTATATCAAAAAAGATGTGGTGGGCGAAGATGCTTACACCTTTTTTTCATTATTTGATGTGGGTGATTTTGTCGCGGTCAACGGCCTTGCTTTCCACACCAAAAAAGGTGAGCCGACTATTCAAGTAAAAACCATCACCCTTTTGACCAAGTCCCTGCGCCCGTTGCCGGATAAATTTCATGGTTTGCAAGACATGGAAGCGCGTTTGCGCCATCGCTATTTGGATTTATTGATGAATCCAGAGGCGCGTGAGTTGTTCCGACGCAAAGCATTGTTTTGGAGCACTATTCGCACCTTCATGCTGGCTCAAGATTTTTTGGAAGTGGAAACGCCGGTGCTGGAAACAGTGCCGGGCGGCGCGGAGGCGGAGCCGTTCGTAACGCATCACCGCGCGCTCGATCGCGATTTTTTTCTGCGCATCTCGCTGGAATTACCGCTTAAACGCCTGATGGTAGGCGGCTATGAAAAAGTATTTGAGATTGGTCGGATTTTTCGTAATGAAGGTATTTCCACCGAGCACCTGCAGGACTACACCCAATTAGAATTTTATTGGGCCTATACGGATTACAATAGTTTGATGCAATTTGTGCAGGAATTATATCGTTCGATTGTGAAATCGTTGTTCAACAGTTACATGGTAACTAATCAAGGGCGTACGGTTGATTGGGGGAAAGAGTGGAAACGATACGATTATTATGAATTATTTTTGGAACACGCCGGGCTTGATCTAAAAACCGTCACGGAAGCAGAGCTCAAGAAAAAAGCCGATACCTTACACATCAAATACGAAAAATTTGCGCATAAGGGTCGCTTGATTGATTTGATTTACAAAAAAACCGTGCGCCCAAAATTGATCGATCCGGGATTTTTGATTGATCCACCGGTGGAAGTAGAGCCGCTGGCCAAACGCAAGGCATCAGATCCGACGCGCGTGGAGCGGGTGCAAGTGATAGCCTGGGGCACGGAATTAGGAAAAGGATTTTCGGAATTAAATGATCCCATTGATCAGCGCGCTCGGTTTGCCGAACAAATGAAACTGCGAGCCGAAGGCGATGCCGAAGCTCAGCCGCTGGATCTTGATTTTGTGGAAGCGCTCGAATACGGCATGCCCCCGACGGCCGGATTTGGTTTGTCCGAACGCCTCTTCGCGGTTTTATCCGATTTACCAATCCGCGAAACGGTTTTGTTTCCGCCGATGCGAGAAAAAATGTAATCCCGAAAACAATTAATATCCAGCAATATCGCGAAGCGGATATCTATAAGTATCAGAAATTAATGGATACTTGTTCGCTGGCGCTCACGATACTAATAGATACTTATCGTAGACGACATGAAAAAAGTTTTAGTTTTCGGCACCTTTGACATTCTCCATCCCGGGCATATTTGGTTTTTGCAACAAGCGCGCCAGCAGGGGACACACTTGACTGTTGTCGTTGGGCGCGACAGTGTGACCAAAAAAATCAAAGGCAAGCAATCGCATTTCAATGAACGCGAACGTCTACATATGATTCAAGCCCTATCGTTGGTTGACCATGCGATACTCGGCGATCAACTGGGCAAACAAACAGTTTTAAAACGAGAACGACCGGACGTGATTTGCTGGGGTTATGACCAATCACCAACCATTGCCAAACATTTTGATGCTAAAATCCTTAAAGTAATTAAACAAAAAAGAATTAGCGCTTATCACCCACGCCGTTATGGTTCATCCAAGATTAGTTCGTAAGCAACGGCATATCGTGGTGGCGGTGGCGGTGATTACTGATCCGGCGGGGCGTTTTCTGGTTTGTCGGCGCAATGACCCCCGTAATCCAAAATTTCATAATAAATTAGAATTTCCCGGCGGTAGTGTGGAAATATTTGAAACTCCGGAGCAAGCCCTCAAACGAGAAATTAAAGAGGAGATTGATTGTGAAATTGAAATTCACCGACTGATTCCTCATGTTGTTGTCAGCAATGTAGACGGGGCACGTCGCGGATTAAATATTTTTGTTTTATTTTTTCATGCGACCATTACCCAAGGAACACCGCAACCGTGTTCTTCGGAAACATTAGAATGTTTATGGCTAACTGAAGAAGCAATAAATAATCAAGCCACCCTACCCGGGGTAGCTCAAGTCATAGCTTTATTCCGCACCACCGCAAAAAAATAATTCATATGCTCGACATAAAATTCATTCGCGAACACGCTGAAGCCGTACAAAAAAATGCCAACCGTCGCGGCTATAAGGTTGATGTTGCCGCGGTGCTTAAATTAGACGAAGAACGTCGGGTGCTGTTGCAAGAGAGCGAACAAATTCGGGCTGAACAAAATAAACAACCAAAAAGCAAGCCGCCGGCGGCACAATTAAAAACTTTGAAAGTAAAAAGTGAGCGGAAAAAAGAATTAGAAAAACGACTCACGGGAGTAGAGCTGGAATTAAATCAGTTGGCGCGACAAATTCCTAATATGATGGCGGGAGACGTGCCGGATGGCGGTGAAGATGACGGAATGGAAATTCGCAAAGTCGGAAAAATTCCTACTTTTGATTTCACACCCAAAGATCATCTGGAATTAGGTGAAGCGCTTAATGTAATTGACGTGGAACGGGCGGTTAAAGTATCGGGTGCGCGCTTTGCCTATTTGAAAAATCAATTAGTGTTCCTGGAGCAAGCGATTATTCGCTATGCTTTTGACAGCTTGGTCAAAGCCGGATTTGAACCGGTCGAGCCGCCATTTTTTGTGTCGGATGAAGCTATGGCGGGAATGGGATACTTGGAGCGCGGTGAAGGCACGGAAAAATATCATTTTGAAGCGGATAAATTATATTTACTCGGCACGGCCGAACACGCGCTTGGCCCGATGCATAAAGATGAAATCCTTGAGGCCAAACAATTGCCGCGTCGTTACGCTGGCGTTTCACCCTGCTTTCGGCGCGAAGCCGGCAGTTACGGCAGAGACACGCGCGGGATTATGCGCATGCATCAATTCAATAAAGTGGAAATGTTTTCGCTGACCACGCCGGAAGAATCAGACAAAGAACAGTTATTGTTCTTGAGCCTGGTGGAAAAAATGTTGCAAGCGATCGGTTTACCGTATCGCGTGGTGTGTTTAGCCGCGCAAGATATTCCCCTGCCTAATTATCGGACATACGATGTGGAAACTTGGTTTCCGGCACAACAAAAATATCGCGAGACGCACTCTATATCTTCAACCACTGATTTTCAAACCCGCCGTTTAAATATCCGCTACCGCGCTGGTGACGGCACGCGCTACGTCCACGCCGTCAACGGCACCGCCTTCGCCACCAACCGCATCCTGGCCGCGATCATGGAAAATTTTCAACAAGCGGACGGATCAATCACGATTCCAAAAGCGCTGGCGCCGTATTGCGGGTTTGAGAGGATAATATTAAAGTAGTAAATAATCGTTATTTTAAAGAATTATGAAAACAATAAAGTTAACCAACAACGATCGAAAAAAATATTTTAGACAAATTTTTGTCAACCTTGTCTATGACAATATGGCCATGGAGGATGAAGCTATTTTTTCTAAAAAAAATATTGCTAAACGCTATAAACTGCAAATTGATAATTTGATCAAGGAGGGTGCTCACAAAAAAATCGTCATCCCTCATTCATATTATGTCAAAAACAAAGCCAACCTATCGAGAAACTAAGTTCGGTATTATTTCGGTTGCTGAAATTGAAGCATTAATCACTGACGGTGTTGCCAATGTCAACGCTTTTTTGTTGCGCGAATCTGAAAATTTACCGATCAGCGTTAAAACAGCCAAAGGATTTCATGAAAAAATTGCCGGGCATATTTTTGGTGATGCGGGAAAGTTTAGAAAGAGCGAAGTAACTGTCGGAACGTATGAACCGCCATTTTTTTTCAAATTCCAGAATTAATGATCAACTGGGAATCCGATTATAGCGAGCGACACAAACACACAAAAAATCAAGATGAACAAATTGAACTTCTGGCTTGGATGATGCATCAATTTTTATTGATCCATCCATTTTTTGATTACAACGGACGTGTTGCCCGCTTACTCGGCCAATTATTTCTTCTGCAACACAAATTACCCATCTCCAGTTTCGTGGGTATTAAACCAACAAATTTTACAACTGCCATGAAAAAAGCAACTATCGATCATGATACAAAAAGCATAGTTACACTGATAAACAAAAGTATTCAATAAGTAGACCCGAGAATAAATATGCCCCCAAAAACCTGGGTTGAAATATCCGCATTGGCCCTAAAACACAATATCGCCACCATTCGTCGCGTCCTCTCAAACGGGGCGCGGCTTTGTTGTGTGGTTAAGGCGAATGCGTATGGGCACGGGCTTTTGGAAGTCGCACAAATTTGCGCTGAAAACGGGGCTGATTGGCTAGGGGTAGATTCCCTTGAAGAAGGGCTAAAACTGCGTCAGAATGGCCTTAAAACGCCAATTTTGGTGCTTGGGTATACACCATTAGCCAACCTGGGCCTAGCTCAACCTAATGATATCGCTTTGACGGTGTACAATTTTGAAACCATTGACGCTTTGCCGGCCGGCACAAAAATTCATATTAAAGTTGAAACCGGTACCAGTCGGCAGGGCGTGCTGATTGAAAATTTAGTTTTATTGGCCAAAAGAGCCGGGGAGCGGGGACTGATTATCGAAGGATTGTCCACTCATTTTGCGAACGTTGAAGATGTGTGTGATCCGTCATACGCGCGAGAACAGTTGCAACGATTCAATAACGCGCGCGCCGCACTGAAACAGGCGGGCTTTATTGTTCCGATTGCGCACACCGCCTGTTCGGCCGCAATTTTTTTATATCCGAAAACTCATTTTGACATGGTGCGCTTAGGAATTTCGTTGTATGGATTATGGTCCGTGTCATTGCGAGGGAGCTCAAGCGACCGCGGCAATCGCATGGCAAACGAACACAGATTGCTTCGCGGAGTTTACCTTGAGCCCGTCGAATGGGCTCGCAATGACATAAAGCTAAAACCTGTTATCACCTGGAAAACAATTATCGCGCAGATAAAATCTTTACCAGCCGGCACGCCGGTAAGTTACGGTTTAACGGAACGCGTTGTACGCGATTCAACGGTGGCGATTTTGCCGATCGGGTATTGGGACGGGTATGATCGAAAATTATCTTCGTGCGGTGAAGTGTTAATTCATGGCAAACGTTGCAAAGTTCTTGGTCGTGTGTGCATGAATATGATTGTTGTCGACGTTACGGCTGTGCCGGACGCAAAACTCGAAGACGAAGTTGTGCTCTTGGGTTCTCAAGGCGATGATATAATTACCGCCGAAGAACTGGCGAAAAAAATCGGAACGATTAATTATGAAGTCGTGACGAGGATTAACCCGTTCATCAAAAGGAGTGTGATCTAATTATATCATCCCAAACTAGATTTGGGATCCAGATTAACTGGATTCCGGGTCAAGCCCGGAATGACATTTTATTTCTAGTGATGGCTGATTGCTTTTGACGGATATTTCCGATAAAATCAAATCACTCATATGCCTCATAAAAAAAACAAAATTCGCGTCGGCGTTCTCTTCGGCGGTCGCTCCGGAGAACATGAGGTCTCTTTGGTTTCGGCTAATGCGGTCATACAAAATTTGGATAAAGAAAAATATGAAGTGTTGCCGATTGGTATCACTAAAGAGGGGAGATGGATTGCCGGGCCGATGGCTTTAGAATTATTAAAATTAGATTTGCAACCAAATAAAAGCAACGTACTGCTTCGTCCAGAACCAACCACCGAACTAGCTACCATCGATACCAACGCAACCGAAAAACTGGATGTAATTTTTCCAGTTTTACATGGGCCATATGGTGAGGACGGCACCGTGCAAGGATTTTTGGAAATGACCAATTTGCCCTATGTCGGTTGCGGCGTGCTGGCGAGCGCGGTGGGGATGGATAAAATAACCCAGAAGCGATTATTTCAAGCGAGCGGGATCACGACGCCAAATTTTATCGCGCTCGACGCCGAAAGTTATCAGCCAGAGGGGAACGATAGTGTTTCCCAACGCGTGCAACAAGAAATCGGTTTTCCGTGTTTTGTTAAACCGTCTAACATGGGATCAAGCGTCGGCATCAGCAAAGTAAAAATAATTGACGCGCTCGTACCGGCGTTCGCGGAAGCGTTTCGGTATGATCGCCGGGTGTTGGTCGAGCGCGCGGTGCTCGAACCGCGTGAGATTGAAATCAGCGTGCTCGGCAACGGCCCGTATGAAATTTCCGTACCGGGAGAAATCATTCCGTCCAATGAATTTTATGATTACCACGCCAAATACGTGGACGGAAAATCACAGAGCATTATTCCGGCCGCGCTCGAAAGTGAGCAAGTAAAACAAATTACCGCTCTAGCCGGTCGCGTGGCGGAATTACTCGACATTGCCGGTATGGCGCGAGTTGATTTTTTGTTGTCAAAAATTACCGGCGAATTATTTGTCAACGAAGTCAATACCATTCCCGGTTTTACCAGCATTAGTATGTATCCCAAACTGTGGTCAGCCAGCGGCCTCGGGTATCAGAATTTACTCGATCGTTTAATCACTTTGGCCATTGCTCGCCACAAACAAAAACAAACTTTAGCTACCAGCTACACCGGAGCGGGGGAATGGTATAAATAAACTACGAATGTACGAATGAGGTACGAATTTACGAATTTTAATCTGGGTTAGTGTGACTTCATTGGTAAATTCGTCTCGATTCGTATATTCTTAGTACTTATGGAGCATAAATTTTCCAAAGGTTATCGCGCGATTCAACGCCAACAAAAGAAACCGTCGCGACGAGGGGTGGCCTTGCCCACGATTCGTTCTCATTCGAGTTCCGGCGGTGGAAAATCTGCCATGCCATTTATCACCTTGCCATCGTATCGCAGTACGATCGGCTATTACGAACGCCGCAAAAATCGTTGGCTATTACCGGTAATCACTTCCGGTATTTTAATCATGCTACTAGGTCTGGGTTATTTATTGTTTTTGAGTCCGCTTTTTACCTTAACCATCGTTAATGTCGAAGGTACGACGCGCCTTCCGCCAGATTTGGTACGCGGCGTCGTGCAAGAACACACCAATCAAACCAAACGCTGGTGGTATCTACCCGGCAATAATTTATTTTTGATTGATGAGTACAATATTCGTCAACATCTTGAGGCCTGGGTGGATACAAAATCGGTGCGTCTAAAAAAACAATTTCCACACACGCTTATCATCACCATTCAAGAACGCGTGCCGGTGTTGGTGTGGCAGATCAATGACGAGCGGTTCATGCTTGATGAGGAGGGGATTATCTTAAAAACATTGACAGCGGCGGATTCATTTGATAGATTGATTGCCTGGACGCAAGCGACCGGCGTGACGGCGCGTACGGGCAAGCTTGGTGATGCGTTGATACCAGCGCCATATGCGCAAGCGTTGACTCAAGCGCTAGCCATGGCCGCGCAAACCGTTGGCGCGCCGATTATGGTAGTAAATTTTCAATACGGCGATGAACAAAATGTTGTGTTCAAAACCAGCGAGGGTTGGGACATATATTTTTTGTTAGCGGATTGGCAAAATGCTTTGGCGCGTTTGAAATTATTACTCACGCAGGCCGACGCCCCCAATCGCACTCAACTCGAATACATCGACGTGCGTTATGAAAACAGAATTTTTACCAAGCAAAAAGAGAAAACAATAAATCAAGAAAACAATAAATCAAGAAAACAAGAAGGGCTGCCCTGATAAGATTTTGTTTTCTTGATTTATTGATTTTTTGAGTACTCCTATGAAATCCGGTTTTGCGGTTCTGATTGGTCGTTCAAATGTTGGCAAGTCAACCTTGTTAAATTCTTTAGTTGGCACAAAAGTGGCTATTACTAGTCCAGTACCACAAACTTCACGCGACACAGTACAGGGTGTGATTCATCGTCCACCCGGTGAAATTATTTTTGTGGATACACCGGGAATTTTTCAGCATACCCACGATGCGATTACAAAAAAACTAACCGAGAAAGCCAAAGATGCTTTACATAATATTGATGTGATTGTGTATGTGGTTGATCCCACGCGTTCAGTTGGTCCGGAAGAACAAACGATTCAGAAGCTCGTCCGCGGAGTAGGGAAGCCAATCATTTTAGTGATCAACAAGACAGACAGGCCGGGGCGGTATCATGATTCATACTTATTGTTTGAAAAATTTGCGCAAGCCAAGATTGAGATATCAGCTAAACATGCAAAAAATATTGAAGGCCTGATTAATTTAATTTTTAGTTATTTACCGGTCGGGGAGCCACTTTATCCGGAAGAACAGAAAACGAACGCTGACCGAACATATTGGTTAAGTGAAATTATTCGCGAAAAGGCCTTTATGGTATTAAGAGAGGAGTTACCGTTTAGCGTTCATGTTCGGGTGAACGATTATCAAGAACGCGATAATGGGATGATTTATATCCACGCTACATTGTTGACGCACACCAAACGTTACAAAGGCATGATTATTGGTAAGGGTGGTCAAACCATCAAGCAGATCGGACAGATGGCCAGAAAAGAGCTTGAGCTGGCGGTCCAGAAAAAGGTGTACTTGGAGCTAGATGTCGAAGTGCACGATTGGACGCGTGAAATTTAACCGGTCTTACCATTTAAGGTATCAACTATCACAAAAAGAAAATTCCGGACAAACTCCTCATGCGAATGAATAATGAATAGTGAATCAGAAATTGCGATCCATTATTCATGATTCGTTATGTTGGGGATAACTATGTCTAAAGAGGGCTTCAAGCTGAAGTCCTTTTTTGTTATAATTTTGTTATATCACGAATTGAGTATAATCTTTATTTGGCTCAATTTGTGCTGGTATCATTGCTTATAGCTTAATAGTATATGCCCCAAACAATCTCCCTACCCGATCTGGACGACTTCCTGCTTTCGCTTAAAGCCAATAACTACTCCAGCGAAACAGTGGAAAACTACGAGCGCGATCTTTTGACGTTTCAGTTATTTTTGCAAAATGACGTGCGGTGTCAATTTAGTGACATCACTAAAAAAACAATCGAACAATACAAAGCATACCTTACCTCACGGGATCGACAGACAAAAAATCAACCAAACAATAAATCAAAAAAACAGCCCGTAGCAAAAAAATTAGCCAGCCATTCAATCAATCGCATGTTGTCGGCATTGCGTTCATATTTGCGTTATTTAGAGCGCATGGATGATACTCCTCCCCTATCCGCCTTGGCCGTCACTTTAATAAAAACCGAACACAAGCAAATTAAGATCGGTGAATTCGAAACAGTCATTAAATTAATTGAATCACCATCCAGTTTGGAAGCGGATCAGGCGATCAGATTGCGCAATCGGGCGATGCTGGAGACGTTATTTGCCACCGGCATGCGGATTTCTGAATTGTTAGGACTTAATCGTGAACACATTGACGGATCAGGTCGAATTTTTATTATGGGCAAAGGTAAAAAAGAACGTTTTGTTTATTTAACACCACGCGCCACCCAACATCTTAACGCGTATTTACTGGCACGATCGGATACTGATCCGGCGCTCTTTATCCCCTACCGCGGCGGTCGCGTTAGCAAACAAAAATCAGCTAAGCGCATTTCGCATAATTATTTACAAATGAAACTAAAACAGTATCGCGAACAATTACAGATCAATATTCCCATGTCGCCGCATAAATTACGCCACGCGTTTGCCACTTATTTGGCGGAAAGTGGCGCTAATCCAGCCGCCATTCAAATTTTACTTGGTCACGAATCGCTTGAGACCACCACTCGCTATGTCAATGCCTCGCAAAAATACGCCGAGCAATCACATCACAAGTATCACCCCCTTAAAAATTGATTCTGTTTAATAATCTTGATACTATAAATTCATGAATAAAATTAAAGATATCTTGGAAAATATTGTCAGCGCTCCGGCAGTGACACTGGAAAAAACAGTGGCGGCGTCAGAAAAAATTGGTCATAGCATTCTTAATAAAACACCGGTGCGGCGACTGGAGCAATATTGGCATACCCTCGGGCCGGGACTGACGACCGGCGCGGCTGATGACGATCCGTCCGGTATCACAACCTACACGCAAACTGGCGCTCGTTATGGCTTTCAACTTCTTTGGCTGGCGGGATTCACCTTTCCGTTAATGGCTGTGGTGCAAGAAATGTGCGCTCGGATAGCGCTCGTCACCGGTCGCGGTCTGGCTGGAAACATTCGCGCTCATTATCCTCGTTGGGTGCTTTACACCGCTACCGCGCTTTTATTTACTGCCAATACCTTCAACCTCGGCGCTGATTTGGGCGCCATGGCCCAAGCCAGCCGGCTTTTGAATCCGAACTTGAGCTTTGCTGCGTTGGTGGTGGGGTTTGCCTTTGTTAGTTTGCTGTTACAAATTTTTACCACTTACGCCAGTTACGCTAAGTATCTTAAGTATTTGGCGTTAATTTTATTTGCTTATATTTTTTCAGCTTTGAGCTTGAATCTTAACTGGTCGGAAATTTTGCGTCAGGCGGTCATACCATCAATTAGCTGGAATCGCGAACAAATTTTTTTGATTTGCGGCATTTTGGGAACCACAATTTCGCCCTATCTTTTTTTCTGGCAAACCGCACAAGAGGTTGAAGAAGAAATTTTGCGTGGCGAAACCACTCTGGCGCAACGCCAACGCGGGACCACCCCGCAAGATCTTAAGCGCATGCGCCTGGATGTGTGGTCCGGTATGTTTTTTTCTAATTTGGTAATGTTTTTTATTATTGTTACCTCGGCGGCGACCCTGTTTGCCAATGGTATTACTAATATCTCCAGCGCCGCCGAAGCCGCCCAAGCCCTGCGGCCGTTCGCTGGTGATAGCGCTTATCTGCTTTTTACGATTGGTATTATTGGTACCGGCTTGCTGGCCATTCCCGTATTAGCCGGTTCTGCTTCCTACGCGCTCTCGGAAAGCTTTGGCTGGAAATTTGGTTTGTACCGAAAATTAAAAGAAGCCCACGCGTTTTATGGCGTCATTATTATTTCCATGCTGATTGGTTTGGGATTAAATTTCATCGGCCTTGACCCCATCAAAGCCCTGATCTATGCCGCGGTTGCCAATGGCCTCGCCGCTCCCCTCCTCCTCATTTTAATTATGCAAATCTCCGGTCGCAAACACATCATGGGCGAACACAAAAACGGCCCAATAACCACCACCCTCGGCTGGATTATAACCGGCACCATGATTCTCACCGGTGTCGCAACCATTCTGGTAATGATATTTTAATGGTACGAACTACGCCCGATTACGGAAAGTATGACTTTTTCGTACTTTCGTATATCTTTCCTAGTTCGTATTGGTTTACGGCAAATACGGCAAAGGATTAATTGGCGTGCCGTTTTTTCTTAGTTCAAAATGTAAGTGCGGACCGGTGGTGAGCGGGCCGGCACCGCGCGTGCCGGGGGTGCCACCAACCAGGGCAATCCCCTGCCCACGCAAAACAAAGTCCCCTTCCTTTACCAAAAATCCTGAAACGTGCCCGTAAACAGTGGTAAAATTATCGCCGTGTAATAGCACTAAATAACTATAACCAAAACCATTGTTTCGCACCTTAGCCACGATACCATTGGCTGGAGCAAAAATCGTACTACCGTGGCTAGCACGAATATCAATTCCCGGGTGCTCAAATAAATAACGGAACGGATAGGCGGGATCAAAAAATTCGGTGGTAATTTTTCGATTTGGCACGGGCCAAGTAAAAACCGCTTGACCCAAACGAATAATTTGATCTTGCCGCAATTTCTCGCGTAATAAAATTTCCAAACGCTTGATGTCTTTATCCGCCGCTTCTTGTTCGGCTTGCAGTTCATTGACCAATTCTTGGTAACGCGATTCAGAATTTTTTGTTTGCTGGAGTAAGGCCGTAGTGCTGGTCTGTTGTTCGCGCAATTCTTCCCGTTCGATCGCTAAAGCCGTGCGTTTAGCGTCTTGGGTAACTTGTTGAGTTTGCAAATTAGCGCGTTCTTGTTGTAAGTAATCTTTTAACGTACGAATTTCCGTGACTCGTCGCGCTAATTCTCGTTGCATTTGATAAAGCGTCACTTGGGCTGAAAAATATTCTCCCAGCGAGCGGTATTCAAATAACGCCAACCATCCCCCGCGTTTTTGTAAAACCGCAAAATTTTGTAGCATACTCTCTAGCGTAGTAAGCGCCTCTTGCATGTCCAGCGAACGATCTTCAATCAATAAACGTGTTTTGGTTTCTTCTAATCGTAAACGCTGAATTTCCACCGTCAGCGTATCGATGGTATTTTGTGTTTGTCGAGTTTTGCTTTTCAGCCAAGACACTTGATTATCAAGCGTTCTGGCTTTAGTGCGTGTTTGATTTAAGGCTGTGGCGTATTCGGCCGCTTGTTTTTGCAATTCTTGAAAACGTTGGTTCAGCGCGTCCAATTCTTGATTGATTTCGGCGGCGGTTTTGAGATTGTCCGGCTCGGCGCGGGCCGGCCTAGATAAAACCAAAACACTCACGACCAGAGTCATGAGTGTAACCATACAAAAACGAATCCAAACGCGACTAGATGGAATTAGTAAGTTGGTTGAGAGCATGACGCAGACGATGTAAGCTGGTTGTTTGACCGAACAGCCATATTAAAACAAACGGCGAGGGTGAGATCGTTGTGCCGGAGAGCGCGTAACGCACTGGCCACAAGACAGAGCCGATCGGATAGCCCCGCTCCTGTATCCAGGATAGCACGGCCGATTCGATCGGGCTAGGCGCGGAAAAGAAGTCAATTGGTTGTTGTTCCAGCCAAGCGATAATTTCGGTTAAATAGCGTAATGTATCTTCGCGATTAGCTTGACGCCAGACCAATTCGTTCGGATCAGTCAACTGTGGCGTGGCTAAAAACCGCAGTTCCTCGTTCGAGATATCCGAAAATACCGCGATGCGTTCACGCAAGACATCTAAAACTTTATGAGCTGGCACCGTTGCGGCCATTGATACTTTTTCTAAAGCTCGCTCGTAAAATAGTCGGGCGCGTTCGTAATACTCATCGGTCGCCAGAGCTTTCAGGTATTCGCGA
The DNA here is from genome assembly GCA_964491085.1 of uncultured Gammaproteobacteria bacterium. Classification (GTDB taxonomy): domain Bacteria; phylum Patescibacteriota; class Patescibacteriia; order CAZBFB01; family CAZBFB01; genus CAZBFB01. The sequence goes on from CAZBFB010000037.1 coordinate 42,001, forward strand.
TTCAACCAGCGTAATTTTTCAAAATTAACCATCGCGCCGCTTTTGTTAATGGCCGTGATATCAAATAATTTAATCAGCTCGTCGCTGGTATATTGCTCGCGGTCAGCCGTGGGGTTCCAGCCGAGGGTGGCGATAAAATTTAGCAAGGCGGATTCAAGATAACCTTGGTCAAGATAGGACTGTACGGACACATCCGCTTCGCGTTTGGATAATTTTTTCTTGGCGGCCCCGAGCAAAAGCGGCAAATGCACAAACTGGGGCGTTTGCCAACTGAATGCTTGATATAACAAAATATGTTTTGGTAATGAGGGCAACCATTCATCGCCCCGGATCACGTGCGTTATATTGCTATTATGATCATCTACCACACTAGCCAAATGATAGGTGGGGAAACCATCGGTTTTGATAATAACAAAATCGTCCAAGGTAGCATTGTTGACGGTGATGTTGTCGTGGATAATATCGTGCGCCGTGGTCAGGCCAGTCGGAATGGAAAATCTAATCACATGCGGCTCATTGGTTTGGCGTAGTTTGGCTTTAGCGGAATCAAGCGCGCGACATAAACCGTCATAGCGTGGCTGTTGTTTAGTTTTTTCTTGTTCGGCACGCAATTTTTCCAGTCGTTCGGCGGAACAAAAACAGGGATAGGCCAAACCTTTAGTAACTAGTTGCTCGGCGGCTGAACGATAGAGCGCCAAACGTTCGGACTGACGATATGTCGGCTCGTCTGGCATCATACCAAAGCGTTGTAAAATAGACATAATCCCCTCTTCGGCGCCAGGTACCACACGTTTGCGGTCCGTATCTTCAATACGTACTAAAAATATGCCACCGGCGTGCCGCGCAAATAAAAAATTATACAGCGCCGTACGCAGGCCGCCAATATGCAAGGCGCCAGTTGGACTGGGAGCAAAGCGAACGCGGACTTTATTGGTTTTTTCTTCGGCAGTATTCATAATATAAAGTAATAATCGGAAAAACGATAACCGCTCGCATCATTCTGCGCCAGCGACGACGTGGTTCAACTAGAAAACGCCACAACCATTCCAGACCAAGCGCGCGCCACCACCGGGGGGCGCGTTTAATACTACCGGTTAATACATCGAACACACCGCCGACACCGACCGCGATTTTTGCCCTAGCGCCTAGTCCGCGCACGCGGTTGATCCATAGTTCTTGTTGGGGGTGACCTTGGGCAGAAAAAATAATATCGGCCGTTAGCGCCCGTGCGTCAGCGGGATCGCCAGAAACGAAAATATCTAAATCAGGGTAGGTCGATTGTAAAAATTTCGTGAGGCGAATCGGATTAGTCAGACAATCTTTTGGTAATAAAATAAAAACTGAATGGTGATTTTGTTTGGCCAAAGCCAACAGCGTGTGCGTTATATGCGCGCCAGTGATTCGTTCTAGTATCGGCGACTGTAGCCAACGGCTTAGCACCACTAAACCAAACCCGTCAGCCAGACACGCTTCCGCCGCGCACAAAATCGCGTGATAGTTCGGATTCCGGTATGCCTCGAGCAGAATTTCCGGATTCGCCGTCACTAGGTGGTGGCATGATTGCCCCTTCAATATTTCGCTCAACCGGCTCGGGAGCTCGTTTGTGCTCACGTATTTGACGGGTACGCCGAGTAGCCAAATTATCTTTGATTCCTTGAATACGGACATACTGTTGCTGGCGAAAGCGACTAGAGGTCCGATAGGTTGTAGGACCGCGACGTTTCATAATTCCACTATACCACGTACTGAATTTTTAGCAAGAAAAAATTCCACAAACTATTGACAGGACGATATACTCTGGTGTATAGTGGGATTAGCACTCTAATAGCTTGACTGCTAATTATATGCAAAATTTTACTTACAAAGCCCAAGAGGCATTACAAAACGCTTCGCAAATTGCTTCCGAATATAATCATCAAAACATTGATTCACCACATTTATTGTTGGCGTTGGTTAGCCAAGAAGACGGTGTTATTATCAGTATTTTAAAAAAACTCGAAATTGATTCTGATGATGTGCGCGATCGACTCGAATCCACCATCGAGCGCTTGCCGCAAGTTTTCAGCACACACAGCGCCATTGGCCAAATGTATATCACACCGGAGCTCAAACAAATTATGGATCAAGCCGCTAAAGAGGCCGGTAAATTAAAAGACGAATATATTTCCACCGAGCATATATTTCTGGCCATGCTCGAAGCGCCGTCTAAGATAAAACAGCTCTTGAATCATTATCACTTAACCTATGACCAGGTCTTGCGGGTATTGAGCGAAGTACGCGGTGAACATCGCGTTGACTCCCCCACTCCCGAAGCCAAGTATCAGGCACTGGCAAAATATGCTACCAATTTGACCCAGCTGGCGCGTCGGGAAAAACTTGATCCGGTAATTGGTCGTGATGACGAGATTCGTCGCGTCATGCAAGTGTTGTCACGCCGTACCAAAAATAATCCCGTGTTGATTGGTGAACCGGGAACCGGTAAAACCGCCATTGCGGAGGGGGTGGCCCAACGCATTGTCAAAGGCGATGTGCCAGAAAGTTTGAAAGACAAAGAACTGGTCTCGCTTGATATTGGCGCACTAGTGGCCGGCACTAAATTTCGGGGTGAATTTGAAGAGCGATTAAAAGCCGTGCTCAAAGAAGTGATCGCTTCCGCCGGGCGCGTTCTTTTGTTTATTGATGAATTACACACTCTGGTGGGCGCGGGTGGCGCGGAAGGCGCGATTGACGCGGCCAATATGTTAAAGCCGGCGTTGGCGCGCGGTGAATTGCATGCTGTGGGCGCTACCACGCTTAAAGAATATCAAAAATATATTGAAAAAGACGCGGCTCTGGAACGCCGCTTCCAACCGATATTCGTGGCTGAACCCAGCCAAGAAGACGCTATCGCTATTTTGCGTGGCATTAAAGAAAAATATGAAGTGCATCATGGCGTGCGTATTATTGATCCGGCCATTGTTGCCGCGGTCGAGCTTTCTAGTCGCTATATTTCTGATCGTTTTTTGCCGGATAAAGCGATTGACTTAATTGATGAGGCCGCCTCGGCTTTGCGCATGGAAATTGAAAGTCAACCGGAAGAACTTGATCGCCTAAAGCGGCGTATTATCCAACTCGAAATCGAGCGCGAAGCGTTGAAAAAAGAAAATGATAATGACTCAATGGCGCGCCTGGAGTCGGTGGAAAAAGAATTAGCTGATTTGAAGGAGCGCTCGCAACATTTAGAGATTCAATGGAAAGCGGAAAAAGATGTGATCATGAAAATTCGTGAGTTGAAAACGGCGATTGATAAATTACGCGGCGAAGCGGAAATGGCTGAACGGGAAGCTAATTTACAGAAAGTGGCCGAAATTCGTTATGGTAAAATTCCGCAAAGCGAAAAAGAAATTTGTGATCTACAAGAAAAATTGGTACGCATTCAGCACGGTCGACAGATTCTCAAAGAAGAGATCACCGAAGAAGATATTGCTCATGTGGTTTCGCGTTGGACTGGAGTGCCGGTGGCGCGGATGCTCGAAGCGGAAAAAGAAAAACTGGTGCGCATGGAACAAGCCCTAAAAATACGCGTTATTGGTCAAGATGAAGCGATCGGGGCCGTGGCTAACGCGGTGCGTCGTTCCCGCTCCGGTATTGCTGAAGAGAATCGGCCGATTGGTTCATTTATTTTTTTGGGACCAACCGGTGTGGGTAAAACAGAACTAGCTCGCGCTTTGGCAGAATTTATGTTCAACGACCAACAAGCATTGGTGCGGGTGGATATGTCGGAATATATGGAAAAACACGCCGTCTCGCGCCTGATCGGCTCACCGCCAGGATATATCGGTTATGACGAAGGTGGCCAGCTTACGGAAATTATTCGTCGTCGGCCGTATGCGGTAGTGCTGTTTGATGAAATTGAAAAAGCGCACCCGGATGTGTTTAATATTTTGTTACAGATTCTCGACGACGGACGACTGACGGACGCTAAGGGACGCGTGGTTAATTTCAAAAACGCGCTGGTGATTATGACATCAAACATTGGTTCGGAAATCATTCTTGATTTGGCCACCAAGGGCGCGCTGGGTTTTGAAGATCATGCGGATAAAAAACGCGGCACAGAAGATCTAATGCGCGCGAAAGTTATGGAGGCCTTGCAAGAACATTTCAAACCGGAATTTTTGAATCGAGTTGACGAAACCATTGTTTTTAATACCTTAAGCGCCCCGGATCTCATGAAAATTGTGGAACTGCAGTTGGCGCATGTCAGTGAGCGTTTGGCGCGTCATAAAATCAAGCTAGATATCAGTGAAGCAGTAAGAAAACATCTTGGTAAAGAGGGTTACGATCCAGTGTATGGCGCTCGTCCCCTGAAGCGCACTATTCAACACGAAATACTTGACCCCCTCGCTATGAAAATGATCGCCGGCGAAGTACACGACGGCGATACTGTCCGCATTGACAAATTTAACAAAC
>CAZBFB010000038.1:0-7686 GCA_964491085.1 uncultured Gammaproteobacteria bacterium
GGAATATCTACAAAATTTGTCACCGGATGACACGAGACCGTCGTTGTAAACGGACACGCCCCGTTATTGGCAAAAAACGGAAATAACAGCACCGAACCGGCCACGGCCCATAACAGGCCGAACAAAATCCATTTGGACATAGGAAATAAGCTAAAAATTAAAAACGAAAAACTTAAAATTAATAAACTTAAAACTGCTCCAAGAATCGCAAATCGTTTTGGTATAACATGCGCAGGTCGGGAATTTTGCGCCCGGGTTTCATTAAGGCCACGCGCTCGACGCCCCAGCCGAAGGCAAAACCGGAATACTGTTTTGGGTCAACCCCGCCGGCGCGCAAAACATTGGGATGCACCATGCCAGCGCCGCCAATTTCGCTCCAACCGGCTTTGCAATACCGACAACCGCCACCGGCACACAACGCACAGGTAACATCAACTTCAAAACTCGGTTCAGTGAATTGAAAATGAAACGGGCGAATGCGCGTTTTAGTGGTTGGACCAAAAAATTGTTGCGCGAAATAATCGAGTACGCCTTTTAATTGTACGATTGAAACCTGTTTATCAATGTACAAACCTTCAAACTGATGAAACATCGGCGTATGCGAAATATCAATCTGCCGCCGATAACATTTACTGATCACAATCGTGCGAATCGGCAATTTACCTTTTTCCATTTCACGCACCTGCCCACTCGATGTGTGCGGCGTTAAGACCTGACGGCCTGACCTGTGTTCTTTCCCTTCGGGCGTAATAAAAAATGTTTCCCATTCATCGCGCGCCGGATGATTCTTCGGCATGTTGAGTGACTCGAAAGCGTAATAATCCCAATCTACTTCCGGAATATACGAACGATAGAAACCAATCCGTGCAAAAATATCTTCAATCTCTTGAATGGTTTGCGTGACCAAATGCTCATGACCGCGTGCCACCGGCAAACCGGGCAAGGTAACATCCAGCCATTCGGTTTGCGCCAATTCCGTATTTGATTTTTCCGCTGTGCCGGCCCGGGTGAGCGCGATCTCGAGCTGGCTTTTAACTTCATTTAGCACCTGGCCAACCAAGCGCCTCGCTTCGCCTGATAATTCCGGCAACCACTTAGCCAGCTCGACCAGTTCGCCGTTTTTGCGACCAAAATAGCGAAGGCGTACGGCCTCGATTTGATCAGGGCTCGTAATCGCATTCACTTCCTGTAACGCCCGCCGCGCTAACGCTCGCAATTGGCTGATAATTTCATTCTGATTCATTATGATTGTCCGGCACGTTCTCTCGTCGCCGCGTTAAGAAAAAAAGTTCCAGCAAAATAAATGCGCCTAACAAAAAAAATGTATTCCAAATGGTCAGCAGGCGTTTGCTTTGCAAGACCAAAACGATTACTAAGAGCACAGCATACGAGATGGCTTGACGAAACGCGAGCACGACCTGGCGAAACGGCAAATCATCTTGCCGCGTGTGGAAACGAACCAAAAAACCAATGATGGCAAAGGTGCCGGTCAAAGCCACAAACAAACTCGCGTAAAACAACAAAAATGGCATGGCCATCGCCGGATCCGGCACTTGATTGGTCACTACCACCCCCCAACCAAACCAAGCCACGATCGTAGCCAAACTCATGAGCAAAAGATAAAGACGCAGAGACATACTCTAATTACTACGAAATTACGAATTGATACGAAACATACGAATAAATTAATTTTCATTCGTATATTTCGTACTTATTCGTACCTTCATAGTAGTTTACCCCAGGTACCTAATCTTCTCCACCACCACTTTACCAAATCGTTCATTCAGTTCAGCCAGCAACTCCAATTCTTTAAATTTTATTTCTTGAGCCAGTGGCGCGGAGACACACATCAAGGTAAGCGTGTTATGGCGCACGGACACCGGCTTGCACCGTCGGCCAATCACCTCACTCCCCCACCGTTTAATCAACAAATCAAAAAATCCATCCAGCACGCGTGCCGCGTTAACTTGCGGCGCGATCGCCGCGCGCTTGGTAGCTTGGGGAAGTAATTGACCGATGTGAGAGAATCCCATGGTGAGTAGTATAGCGAAGCTGGCGCGTTATGACAAGAAACAATTGGCATCATCTACACACCCGGCTAATTGAAATTTTTTTTAAAATTTGCTATTCTTTTTAAGAAGTAATCCACATCTTATGCAAAAAATCTCCGCCTTTAGCAATAATTCAACCGCCTTACAAGCGCGTTTCCCGGAAATATACCAAGAATTTTTTAACGCTGGCGATATTATTAGTTCCGCCCCGGCTACATTTTCTTGGACCGGTGAGGTGGCCACCAGATTTGGCGGACTAGGTTGCACTCAAGCGTTACCGCGCCGGGTTTATCTGCGTTGGAAAAAACAACCTGGTAATAATATTACGATCGCGCCAATTACCTTTTTTAGCAATGAAGAATGGAAGCCGTTGTCTCCACACGAACAAGACAGTACTAATCGTGGTATCATTGCCTATTTTAAGGCCTACGAAAAAAACTTAGGCGGTAATATTGCTATTCTATCCGAAATACCTTTTAGTCATGGCCTAGGAGTCAGTACTGCGATCGGTGCCGCCTTGGTCTACGCTATACACTGCCAAAAAAATAATTTGCCGCCACCAGATCTCAGTAAACCAATACTCACCCAGCTGACAGAATCCCCCGACCTTATACACCGCGCTTGGCGCGTCCGTTGTTTAATCAGCGGACGATCTCGTGGTTATGCGGATACTATTACCTCCTTACTGCCCAGTTCTTATCCAGTTATTACCGCCTCAACCGAACGCCCGCAAGCGTTTCACGATCGTTTTAATGATACCCAAGAAATATCTGATCTTGATTTGGCTCAACCAAAACAAATATTTGCGTGGCGCCTTAATGAATTTTTTCGTCCCCACACTACCTTCGTCCAGTGGCCCCTAGATATTGCCCTATTGTCACTTGATATACCGACCGGTGGCGACCGCGTGATGAATTTTCTCCGTGGTAAGCAAGATTTTCTGAAAGAATTACCCACGGAATTATTACCGAAGCGAATGAAAAATAGAGAGTATTTATCAACCTTATTGCCGATTTTATTCCCCCATACGGCCGATGACATCTGGCAAAATTACATCTTAATCTACAACACCATCTCACTTAAAATCATCAAAGACCTCTGGGACAGCCTCACAGAGCAAACCAGTAATGCCATGCGCTTTCTAACTAATTCTATCCGCCACTATCAAGAAGCCCTATCTTTATTAACCCTTAACACACCAACCCATGACGATTTTATCTACGAACTTCGTCAGTTCCGTCGGCACCATTATATCACCGAACCATATGGCGCAAAAATGAGTAGTGGCAGTCGCTCCAGTTGTATCTTGATAGTAACACCCCATGGCGGCTTGCAAGCACATTTCTCACAATTACTTACCCATCTGCAAACAACCGTACGACCGGGCATTACGGTTGAATGGACCTCCTGGCGTGATGGTTTTGACACAGCCGGAGCGCGCTTGGAACACGCCCCACAACTGGAAATTACGCATACTCTCATGCGCGAGGCTAAAACCAAGCTGTCTACCCTTGACACCCACAGCGCTGATTTTGTTTTTGATGAAATTCGCGGGCGGGTGTGGTGCGGCGGTAAAATGGTAACAGCTCGCGAGCTACCTTCCCAAAAAATGGCCGTCACACTTTTTGCCATGCTCTTGGCGGCGCCAGATGGTGTTATTACCAATGATCAACTACCACCATCATCCTACACCAGCTATCGCAATGAACTGCAAAGTAAAGTCATTGGCCCATTGCGTCGTTTGGCCGAAAAACGCTTGCACAAAGAATTACTCTTGACGATTGCCGGATCGCTGACAAAATTTACCATCTCGCGCGGCCATGATGATGTGACCATGACGATACGTCAGCGGCCAAAAAAATAATTATACACGCTCTGCTCGTCTGGCTAATTACAAAACCGACTTAAGTCGGTTTTCTTTTTGTTTCCTTTTGTTTCGATATGTTTCCTAACTTGTCCATACTAGAATCGTGGTAGCTATGAGCCAAGGCAACGATCAGCTACGAATAATCACTAGGGTGGATAACGGTTTTGTCCGTGTATTCACGCTTTCATCAACCCGGCACGCGCCGTTGTTGGGGATTATTCGCTCTGATTCAACGCTCGGGCTCAAGCTCCGGCAAGCGCAAGAAACAAGCCGGTCAGTCAACCACCATGGTCATGCGCTTATGGCTGTGGTCTAGTCAGGAGAAAGAGCATGGAAACCGGAAATACCTGTTGCGCTCCGTCGTCCCCCAGCACCCCGAGCGGCGGTAGCATCCGCGGCACGCCGGGAAGCTACCCCTCGAGTCGCCCGCGCGGCCACTAGCCAACGGGCTAGCAACAAACCAAAAGGGTGCTCACACCGTGTGGGCGCCCTTCTTTATTTTACTTACTTAAGCGGCCAACTGCCCTGGTTCGTCTTGATTATGGCGTTCGACGCGTTTCTCAAGCATGCGACTCATAATAACTTTGGTTACCTCTGCCAATGAATGTTCCGGCTCACTTTTTTGCAAAGCCAAGGCCTGTATTTTGATGTCGGCTTCGTGCCCGGCCAAATATTGCCGATGGCTACGACCAATCGAACTGTCCGGATCAATCAGAGTGGCTTTTACCGCCTCGTTAGCCCATTGATCAAACGCGCTTTCAAAATCACCAAATTCCATGCCTGATAGTTTTTCTGACATAAATATTTTTTTATTAAATTAGTCCTTTTAATAATAGCATATTGTTATAACTCGGCAAATTCACAAATATCTTTAAAGTCACAGGTTTGACAGTGCCGGCCGGGGGTTGGTTTGAAGTCACCGGTTTCAATTTTCTGAATCATGGCAATAACCCAATCCTTAATTTTATCCAATTCCTTGACCGATCCTACAAACGACAGAGAAGTTGATTCATCAATATAATAGTAGGTTAATTTTTCCACTGGGCTGTTCAAAAGGTGCGGATCTTGCGCGGCCAATTGGTAAATCAATAATTGTTGTTTGTCATCAGTTGTCAACGCTTCTTTAGCGCGGCCGGTTTTGTAATCAATAATTTCCACACCCGTGTTGGTTTTGTCAATCCGATCAATCCGACCCTTCAGCATATACGATCCGACTTTGAGCGTAAAATCTTTTTCCAAATATTTCGTGCGCGGCGGGGTTTGACTCATTTGTTCCCACAACCGCTCGAGTCCGCGTTTGCCTTGCGCTTGGTATTCGTCGCGCTGTTGTGGTGTTTCAAACCAATCATCTTTCCAGTTTTCTTCATAAATTTTGAGCAGACGTTCCAGCGGCGGTATGGTTGGTTTTAGCGTAGAAGCGGCATTGAACAAATCCGTTTGCGTAGAATTTTGTCCACGCAACATTTCTTCCAAAAACTTCTGCAGGGTGGTGTGCATGGTCCGGCCATACACAAACGGCGCTTTGCCCGGCGTGGGAATCCGAATGATGTGCGCAAATTTATATTGCAACGGACACATGGCATACGCGCGCAATTGCGAAAAACTATACACCGAATTTTTCGCATCGGTTGACACCGTGACAGGAATACCGGCGGCCGATAGCGGCCGGGGAATCAATTCCGTGCGACCGGTCGGCGCCGGTTGGTGTTCTTTGGTCACCAATCCCAGCTCATACAAAAATCGCGACGGTTTTTTCTGGCGGGCGCCGCCATAATCTTCCGCCGAGGTAAAAAATATTCCATCGCGGGCGCGCGTGATCGCGACATACGCCAAGCGCCGTTCTTCTTGAGCGTGAATATCACCAGCCGGTACAATGTCTTTAATCAACCGCTCCGGCACTTCAATCGGATCGGTGCGTGAAATGGACGGAAACCTCTGCTCCACCATGTTCACCAAAAACACATAACGAAATTCCAACCCCTTCGCGCCGTGAATCGTAAAGATTTTCACCGCTTCCGGCCCGACTTCAATTTCTTGTTCCAACGCTCCGGTATCACCCGACGCTAAAACCAAATCCGTCTCTTGTAAAAAATGTCGCACGGTCGGTTCTGGTTCTGTTTTGGAGAATTGTTCGAGACGTTTATAAAATTGTCGGATATGCGAGGATTGCTCTTCCGAGCGACGTTGTTCTTGGCCACCAACTTTATTTTGAAATGGTCCGGTAACCCAGGCCAAATATCCGGTCTCATTCAAAAAATCCAAACAAATTTTTGTAACCGGTGCTTTACGCGCTTGACTCGCATGCCGTTCAATCCATTGCAATACCGTGTCCAATTTTTTGCGCGTCTCAACTGCTAAATTCGGTACGAGTTGATGATGCTTCACCACTTCATACAGTGATTGTGGTTTGGTGCGTGTCTGTAAAACCAGTTGCTGCAAATCGTCATTGATAATCCCCAAAAACGAGTGCTGCAAAATCCGATACAACGCCCGCGACTCATGATAATTATCGAGCAAACGAAAATATGACAATATATCAAGCGCCACACTCGTGCGCAACAATCCCGCCGATGCTAAAAATTGATACGGGATATCCGCTTCATCCAACGTGTGCAAAAATGGTTCGGCGTGCGCGTTGGCGCGCACTAAAATCGCCATATCATTCCAACTCACCCCTTGATCGCGCACCAGTGCTAAAATCCGATCACGCACACCCATCGCTTCATCCGCTTCCGTGCGAAATGGCAAATGCGCGATTATCCCCTCCCCTTCCCGTTGCGCTTTTAATTGCTTGTTAATTCCCAATCGCGTTTCCAATCGTTCCGGATCGTTTTGTTTGATAAACGCATAACTCAAATCCAAAATTGATTGTTGCGAACGATAATTGGCCGTTAAAATAATTTCCCGGGCGTTGGGGTATGATTTTTTAAAATGCAAAATATTACTCATACTCGCACCGCGAAACGCAAAAATCGATTGATCGTCATCACCCACCACCGTGAGCCCGTAGTTGTCATTGCGAGGAGCTCCGGGCGACGCGGCAATCTCACTCGGCCGCAATAATTTTATCAACTCAAACTGCGCCCAATTCGTATCCTGAAATTCATCCACCAATACTTCCTTAAAACGATCGCGATACGCTCGTAAAATTTTTGGCCGGGCTTGAAATAATCGTAATGTCTCAACCAACAAATCACCAAAATCCAAAAACCCGTTCTCGAATAATAACTGCTGGTACACTTGATACGCCCGCGCCACTTCTTTAACGCGTCGCGCTTCTTGGCCGGTCAATTCATCCGACCCGCCGTTGAGTTTTATCTGCTCGGCATAATCCAGATATTGATCAGGTGCAATCGCTTCGTCTTTACAGCGCGAAAAATGTTGGATCAACGCGTGCAAAAATTTTGTCGGATTCCCCAGCGGCCGATAATACTCCAATTCAAATCGCGCCAAATTATGTCGTACCAACCGCCACGCTTCCGTCTGCGTGGCCACTTTGAATTCGTTCGGCAAACCAATATCCAACGCGTGCTGTTCCAACACCCGCTGACAAAATCCATGAAACGTCGAAATCCACAAATCAACATAACCGTACGGCAATAATTGATCCACCCGCTCCTCCATTTCATGCGCTGCTTTTTCCGTAAATGTAACGGCCAATATTTCCTCCGGCTTGGCTGTCCCCCGCTCAATCAAATACGCGATCCGCCGCGTCAACACGGTCGTCTTCCCCGTCCCCGCCCCGGCCACAATCAACAACGGCGCCCC
>CAZBFB010000039.1:0-25669 GCA_964491085.1 uncultured Gammaproteobacteria bacterium
GCGACCGCGGTTTTTAAACGGGCGTCGCGCGCCAACATATCGATCGCCAAATTTGCGCCGATGCTGGCGCCGACAACGCCAATCAACTCGCGCGATAAACCCAGATCGCGCTCCAAATAATGCACCGCCGCGTCAACATCAGCGCGCGATGCTTGGTGTTGAAGCGGTTGAAATGTTTTGTAATCCAAAATTTCGTTTCCCTTTTTGGTTGACGCGCCATGGCCGCGTAAATCAATCGCAAGCGTCAAAAATCCCGCCTCAACTAATCGTTCCACCAACGGCCGCCAACTCGTCCGATCCGCCGGCATCATGTGCAACAACAACAAGGCTTTGCCGTTACGCTTCACCTCACTCGGCCGCACCAAATCGCCGACGATGGTAACTTTGTCTTGGGTGAGGAATGAAATTATGTCTGACTGGGGCATGGTATTAGTATAACAAAAAAAGAGGATCCCGGCACGACGCGCGCTGAAATCCTCGTTAGTGCCATACTTGGCCTCAAAAACGACTAACCGCTACTGTCAAACAGTCCAGAGCTTCCGCCTCGGCTGTAGCCGTATCGGACTGCTTGAACATAAGGCCAGCGGCCGTCACCCGCTCCAACGTCACCCGCAGAGTCGGAGAAACGAACCCTTCATCGTTCAATAACGTGCGGGCTTTTTTGTCAAACACATCGAGTCGTCCGACAATGTTCTGACATTCACTAGCCAGACGCTTACCAGCTATGGCCAAACTAGCATCAGTTCTTATCTCGGCTAGCTCTACCAAGGCTGCCCCAAACCGCAGGGCTCGAGCGCTTTTGTCTATCAGTTTACGCGCTCTCGGTAGTCGCCCTTGAGCAATGTCTCGACGGGCGTGATACAAATCCGCCGACGTATGATCACGGGTGGACAGAAACGGCTCAACATCAAGACGCGCGAGTATTGTCAGTGTCTCGTCAAGCAATTTTCTGGCCACGCACCAATCATCGGGGGTGGCCTCTGGTGGCTGTTTCAAATAAGCAGCTGATGCCAACACCCGCAAACTCTTCCAGGCATAACGCAGATCCTGCCGGCGCTGATTTTTTTCTTCAACCAGCGCCAGCAATCGCCGGGTAATCCGCGGATCAATATTAGCGATTACCCCCAGACGCTTAGCGATGTCGCCTTTAACACCTTGCAAACGCGCGGCGCTCGCGCCGATGTTCACCCGCCCATTCGCCTGCAACGTGGCCGCGTATTTTGCCCGCTCCCGCGCCAGTACTTTGAACGGATCAACATCACCATCGAAGGCAACCCCCAGCTCCAACAGCAATCGGCGCACATGCTTGCGCTCTTCATCTTTGAGTGTGCGCCACAGCGCCAGATAGTGTACCGCGTCGAGAACGGTATCTGTACACAACGCCAATTCCCGTCGCTCGTCTGGGTAACACTCGCCCAGATTTTGAATGTGCAGACAGCCATCAATCGCGCTTAAAATACCAAGCGGATACCGGGCATAATGCGGCCGCGACCCGCCATTGCGTCGCGGTATCAGCACGGTGCCCGCCTGAACCTGATAATCTTCCGGTGGCCGCGGCCTGCCTTTGCTATCCGGCAAACGATCTTTCTGCGCCACCACACCATCCGTGAGGGCGATGAACAGATTCGATGTCCCTCGAACCTTTCTTACCCGAAGCTCCACTGGTCCGGCAAACAGTGTCAACCGCATGGGTATTCCCTCCTGATCTTTTTCGGTTGTGAAGGCGGAACAAAAACTCTGTTACCAATCCTAACATCACCCTAAATTATAATACTTGATTTGTCAATAACATAAAAGAGCCCGCGCGGGCTCTTTTATGTTTTACAGATTATCTCCCGCCGGGGGACGGTTTACAAATTCTGCAAAAAATGAACTAATGTACGAACGCCAAACCCCGTACCGCCTTTAGGGATGTAAGAAACCGTTTCCGCTTCAGCAAAAGCCGGACCGGCTATATCCAAATGCGCCCACGGTAATTTTGCATCCACAAATTCTTGCAAAAATAATCCGGCCGTAATCGCCCCGCCCCAACGACGCGAAGAAACATTTTTTACATCCGCCACATCCGATTTGATCAAAGCTTTATATTCTTTTACGAGCGGCAAACGCCATACCCGCTCCCCGGCTTCGCCCGCGGCCGCAGAAATTTTTTCCGCTAACGCGTCGTTATTACTCATCAAGCCAGCCACTTCTTCACCCAGCGCCACCATACACGCGCCGGTCAGCGTGGCCAAATCAATCATCATGTCCGGTTTGAATTTTTGCGCGTAAGCCAACACATCCGCCAAAATCACCCGACCCTCGGCATCGGTATGCAGGACTTCAATCGTTTTTCCGGAAATAGTTTTGACCACATCGCCCGGCTTGATCGCTTTTCCGCTCGGCATGTTCTCGCACGCGCCAATAAATCCGTGTACGGTGAGCGACAAATCAAGCTCTGGTAAGATAGAAAACAAACCCAAAATTGCCGCGCCGCCCGCCATATCCAGTTTCATCGTGTACATGGCTTCACCCGGCTTAAGTGAAATCCCGCCGGAATCAAATGTGATGCCTTTACCCACCAGCGCAACAGATTTTTTCGGCTTGTGTTTCGGTTTGTACTCAAGATGAATCAAGTACGGTTCCTGATCCGACCCTTGCGCGATTCCCAACAATCCGCCCGCGCCCATTTTTTTCAACTGTGCTCGATCAAAAATTTTCACACGCACGCTCCGATTGGCCTTGGCTAAACCGCGCGCCACTTCCACCAAATGCGCCGGCGTAACTTTGCTGGCCGGTTCGTTTACCAAATCACGCGCCATAATAGTGGCGAACGCGGCTCGAGTGCCGTCCGCTATCCCCTGTTCAATCTGCCGAATATGCTTGCGATCATTTTGCGCAATAAAAATTTCTTGAATTTTATGTTTCTGTTCGTGATTATTTTCTTTGCTCTTATATTGCAAAAAAGTATAGTTGGCTAAAAATAAACCTTCGGTCAACGCCCGCGCGGCTTGAGTCGGATGCAAACCACCACTACCGGCGCCATGCAAAATTGTGCCGACTTTTTTCGCGCCCACGCGTTTGGCAATTTTGATCGTCAAGCCAGCAACTTGGCGCACTGTTTCCAAAGAAAATTCTTCTTTTTTTCCCAAACCAATCACCACCACACGTTTGGCTGGAATTTTGCCGTGAGTGTGAAATAACAACGCTTGCCCTTCTTTGCCGGTAAAGTGTTCTTCTTTGGCTAATTTCGTAATCAAACCACCAAGCGCGCTATCCACCGCCCCGGTTCCGCCACTTGGCTTGATTACACCCTCAAATTCATTCACAACCAACAGATCGCACGGAATAGTTTCCAAAGATTGGACTATAGGTTTTAGGGACATATCACTACGAAATTACGAATAATCACGAATGTACGAATGGTAGCAGAAACAAATAAAAAAACAAGCGCCTTTCCTATGAACGCTTGACAAAGAGTTTTTCCTATTTATTTTGCTCGCCCTCTCCTTACCTCTCCCCTAAAGGAAGAAAAAAATTCAATCCCCCACCTACCCTCCCCCTGACTATAGAGGGAAGAAACTTTTTTCCTTCATCATTTAGTCCCTTGATCGCCGAAACCAGGCATTCCGGAGGGACCCGCGCAGGGCGGCCGGCCCGATCCGTCTAGGATCGGCACCTAGCCGAGACTGAAGCGCAAGCAAATTTTCAGCAGAAAATTATGCGGTCCCGGAGGAATGGTTGGTGAGGCGATCAAGGGACGCCCCTCTATAACTCATCCACCTCCGGCAAAAATGATCCGCGCTTACGGGACGGGCGAGCAATTGCCACGGTTCGTTCGCCGTTCGCGTCAAGTTCGATCACGTCATCTTCGCTCGCCCGATTACGCAACGAATTGGTTGAGCCCCCATACGGCACGCGCTCCAGAATATCTTTGCCGCATGGCTCTAAAAATGATGACGCGCGATTGATTTGTGTGGCATCAAAGGTTGATGTCAATGGGTAGGTCAATAATAATTCACGGCGCGCGCGAGTTGATGCCACATACAACAACCGCCGTTCTTCTTCCGTGCCGCCATCTTCTTTCAGTGCCCGCCGATTCGGAAACGATCCTTCCGCCACGTTCAAAATATAGACCACATCCCACTCCAATCCCTTGGCTTGATGCACGGTGGACAACACCACTTTTCCTTCCTTACCTGCCTTGGCCAACTTGTCGCGCTGTTGGCTCATTTGTTCTTCCAGCGCCAATTCGGACAAAAATTTTGACAAATCAGTGGCGCCCCGCGCGAACACGGCGAGCTGTTCAATATCTTGCGCGCGATCGCGCCAATTCGGCCATTTGCTTTCCATAATATCTTGATAGTCCGAAGCCAGCACGGCCAAAATCAACGCTTCCGGCGTGCGCTCTTTAACGCTCAAAATTTCCCGCATAATTTTTTGGAATTGATCCCAACCCACCGTCGCGCGCGCCCCACCGACTGTTGGCGGCAACCCCATCTGTGTAACGCGATCAACCTCGGTCAACGCGGACACAAATTTATAAATCGAGCTGGCGGTGGCCGGTCCTATCCCCGCGTGCATCGAGAGCAGTCGCAACCATGACACTTCTTCTTTTGGATTCGACACCACGCGCAAAAACGCCAACGCGTCTTTAATATGAGCGCGCTCAAAAAATTTCAACCCCCCGCGAAAATCATACGGCACGCCGCGCTTGGCTAATTCCATTTCCAGCTGTTGCGCATGAAAAGTGGAACGAAACAAAACAGCTTGCTGTTCCAAGGGTGTGCCCGTACGCTTACGATCCACAATCGCCTGCGCCACAAAACTCGCTTCGGCGCGCTGATCGTCAAACGGATACAATAGCGGTTTCAAATACGGCTGACGCACGCTTTTCAATTCTTTTGAATGCTGATCAACATTCTGTTTGATAATCGTATTGGCAAACCGCAAAATTTCCGGCGTCGAGCGATAGTTGGTTTCTAGTTTAAAAACTTTTGCCTGGGATTTTTTTCCCGTGCCGCCGAACAATTTTGGGAAATCAAGAATATTACGAATGTTGGCGGCGCGAAATGAATAAATCGATTGCGCGTCATCCCCCACCACCAACACATTGCCCGAATGAGCAGCGAATAATTTTACAATTTCACCTTGAATACTGTTGGTATCTTGATACTCATCCACAATCACATAGTCAAACCGTTTGGCTACTGCTTCGCCTGACGGTGTTTGTAATAATTGCCTGGTGTAGTGCAACAGATCATCAAAATCCATCGTGTTCTGCGCTTGCTTACGCGTTTGATAATCCTTCATCACTTCATTCAGGGCGTCCGCGTATTCCAAAAACCGCGGATTCTTCATCTCCACCACTTCTTCAAGCGGCCTGATCGCGTTGCGGGCAAAGCTAATCATTTCCTGCACGATGCCGCCGGATGGAAATTTCTTACCCTGACCGCCGAGATCAAGCGAATGAATGGTAGCCGTCACTAAATCCTTCGCATCCTCACCGTCAAGAATTGTAAAATTCGATTGAAATCCAAACACGCCGGCATACTGCCGCAAAAGACGATTGGCAATATGATGAAACGTGCCACCCCACATACCCCGTGATCCTTGGCCGATCAAACCGGTGATCCGATCTTTCATTTCGTGCGCCGCTTTGTTCGTGAAGGTTAAAAGAAGGATCCGCGCCGGATCCACACCTTTTTCCAAAAGATACGCCACGCGATAGGTTACGGTGCGGGTCTTACCGCTACCGGCGCCAGCGAGCACCAGACACGGGCCATCAGCTTGGCACACCACCTTATACTGCTCCGCGTTAAGTTCCTGCTGATAGTCAATTTTCATTATAATTTCGTATTTCTTTCGTAGTTCTTATGTCTCAAACATTGATACCGAAGTGTAAACTCACTAAACGACCGATCGCGTACCCCAAACCGGCGGCAACCAGCGAAACACTCGCCATTTCCAAACCGCTTTTCCACCAAGCAACGTGGGTAAAGCGTGTTTTCAAAGCGCCGACCAAAAATAATCCCAACACGGTGGCACCGATACTCACCGGCCAGGCACGCGCAATCGGCAACAATAAATACGGCGCCACCGGCACAGCCCCACCGATAATATACGAGATACCCATGTACAGAGCATTCTTTTTGGGCACAACAATTTTACTGGGTATAATGCCTAATTCACGAAACGCCATCTCTTCCAACCAGGCATCTTTGTTTTGCACAACGCGATTAACAATAATATGCGCCTCGTCTTTGGTAAAGCCGCGACTCTCATAAATATCATACAGTTCTTGTTTTTCATTTTCCGGTTCCGTGGCAATCTCATGTCGTTCCTCCTCCAACATGCGCTCGGCCACTTCTTGTTCTGACTTGGAGGACAAATACGTCCCGGCGGCCATGGACAGCGATTCAACCGCCACAATCACAAACCCAGTCAAGACGACAGCAAAGGAACTGTTCAAACCCACCGCCACACCCGTGATAGCGCCAAGGGTTGATACCAAACCATCTTCCAAACCAAATATTACCTCGCGAATAGCGACCAGAATGCCATTATCTTTTTGGTGATGAATAAAGGGACGCTTGGGGTGAGAGGACATGGGGGGGGTAGCTTACTAGCTTTTAGGTTCCGTTGGTGCGGCCTCATTTTTGGCAAAATTCTTTTTTAGGATTTCGACGCGTTGGGCGACATTTTTGAGTTGAGATTCGAGATCGTTGGCCAACATCAAACCTTGTTCAAATTTTTTCACCGCCTCATCAAGCGGTAATTGTCCACTTTCAAACTCCCCCACTAATTTTTCCAAGGCGTTAAATGATTGCTCAAAATTTTTCTTGGTTTTAGACATAACATATAATTACTACGAAATTACGAATGGACGCGAATACTACGAATGGATTAATTATTCGTATGTTTCGTAAGTATTCGTAACTTCGTAGTAATAACACTAGTGTCATTCTATCTTAGAAATAACCTCCCCGTCAAAAAAGATTGTGGTCAAGCTGGTCGGTGGTTTGATTTGAGCCGCGCTGCTGATAATTTTGCCGGCCTGTTTAATCATGGTATAGCCGCGTTTTAAGGTGGCGTGCGGACTTAATGCGCGCCAACGAATCACGAGCTGTTGCAGATTTGTTTGCGTGCTGCGCACGAGCGCTTGCATGGCCGATTCAAACTGCGATCCAATCCTCTGCACACGCGCCAGCAGGTGTCCGATAGAGGATAATAAAAATACCACTTGCGCCCGAATCGTGACGCGCCGATCCGCGATCAAACGATCCATCTCGCGCACCACACTGCCGCGCATATTAACCAACGCGCTCTGCACTACGCGTTGATCCGGCGTGGCGCGTTCGGCACAATTTGACGGGGTTGAGCCGCGTTCATCGGCCGCGAGTTCCGCCAGCGTTACATCACGCTCATGACCGATGCCGCACACCACCGGCACACGCGAGGCCGCGATGGCCCGACACACCGGCTCGGCATTGAATGCTTGCAAATCCTCGAACGAGCCGCCGCCGCGCGTTACGATCACCACATCCGGAAGTTGTGCCAGTGTATTCAGATGTTCAAGTGCCCCCACGATCTCGGGAATAGCGCCAGCCCCTTGTACACCAACATGAAACACGCTCACCCGCGCCCATGGCCAACGATTGGCTAACACACGCTCGACATCCGACCACGCCGCGCTGGCGGCGGACGTGATTACGGCAATGTGTTCTGGATATTTCGGAAGCGCGCGTTTGCGTGAGAGCGCGAATAATCCTTCGCGTTCCAATTTTTCTTTCAATAATTGATAGGCGCGCTGCAGTGCTCCGGCGCCAATCGGCTCCACCGTCGCGACACGCAGATGCAATCCGCCACTGGTTTGAAAAATTTTCGGTACCGCATTCACCGCGACGAGCATGCCGTTTTCAATCGCCGTGGCCAATTCCCACCGCATCATAAAACACTGGATACGACTCTTGGTGTCTTTGAGTGAAAAAAATATCAACTGATCTTTAGCTACCCGAAAATCAGTCACTTCTCCCTGGACAATAACAGCCCCAATATTGCCCAATATTTCATTCAACACCGCGAGGCATTGTGAAACTGATAATGCTTTACGATCCTCCTTCATGGTGATTTAAGCGGTCAACAATAATCAAATGCGGTTGCTGTAAAATTTGCTGGATAAACCGATCGGCCACCGATTGCCGATAACGAAATTCAGCCAGCGTCAAAATAGTATAGTTAATCTCGCGACCGAGTTCGCGTTCGTGCGTGCGCAAAAGTGCTTCCAACTCTTTACGATTGATCGTACCAACCAAAATAATGTCCGTCGGACAGTCAACCCCGGTAAAAAATCCGGTAACGAGAGCATACTCCGGTTTGCCGGTTTTTTTCAGCTGATCTAAAAATTTGGAACGAATCAATAAATGTGACTTCACCACCAACGCCTTCAATTCAGGAAATAAAATATGTTGTTTATTGGCGCGATAAAATTTTTTTCGCTCCGGACCCGGCTCCACCACCACTAACCCCATCGCCACAAAACGATCAATTTCGCGCCGTACGGAATTCAAATGATTGTTCAATTGCCGCGCGATCTCACGCAAAAAATGTGGCTCATCGTTCAAGAGCAAAAAGCGCAAAACTGTCTCCCGGGTGGGTGAACCGAAAATGTGTTCAAGCCCGCCAAGCGCTGACGGACCGACTTGGCTGGATTTTTTAACCATAGTTATAGTATAATGAAGTCATATCTTGACTGCAACCCCCACATGAAACCACTCGTCAGAATAGGACAATTTGCTTTACGCCATGCTGACCAACGTTCTTGGACCGGTGTTTCCTGCGCGGTAAATTTATCACCGACTGAAGCCGAACGCGGACACTTGCTATTGCTCATAAGCGTCCCGTTACCACCCGCCGATGCTGAACAATTAGCCGACGCGCTGGCTGATCACATCACCACATCTTACTACACCCAACCGCTCACCGCCGCCGCCCGTCCAGAAAATAATCCGCCCGAGCTCGAACCGTTATTTGAACAATTGATCAAACAAACTAACGCCTGGCTCGGCCGCACGCTCAAAACACACGGCCACGCTTGGCTGGAACATAGTGATATTTTGATCGGCGTGGCGCGTGGACCAGAGCTAGTGTTCTCCCTGACCGGCAACATTCATCCGTTTTTAATTCAAACCAAAGGCATGACGGATTTAGTAACATCAACCCGTTCCGGCGGCGGATATTTTAATCCTTTTAAACCGCTGGCTTCATTAATTGCCGGAAAACTCGAGCCGGGCGCGCGCGTGGCCATAGTAACTGACGGGGTGCTTGACTATCTATCGCGAGATCGTTTGCGTAAAATTATCACTGCCCAACCAGCGCACGAAGCGGCCCAAGTGATGATGGGTTTATTGCGTATTCCCAAAACACAAATGGCGTTGGCGGGAATTATTCTTGAACCACTCTGGGCAGACATTGCCCGCGCCCAGGACAACACGCGCCGTCAAGAGCTCTATACCGAACAAGCTAGCGTGCGCACATTAACCGCGCCATCCGAACCGATAACAACGAATAATTATTTAGCCCGGGCACAACAACAGGTACAACAGCTAGCTACTGTCGCAAAATCCGCCGCACCAGCCGTATCGGCTAGCTTCCATAAATTAGCCACCCGTCTCATTACGGCACTCAAAATACCAGGCGGCGCCCAAAAAACCATACAAAAATATCGCCGCACTCAAAACACCAACTCCAGTACCAGTCGTGGCTCCAACCTAATTTTACTATTACTACAATCGGCGGGTCACGCGCTGGCTCACTGGTTAACGGTTGTTTGGCGCTGGTTCAGGCGGCTGCCCCGCTCCAGTCAAATTTTATTGATGGTAAGTATGGTTTTCGCCGTGTTATTTCTAAAAAGTATTGTCACTGTAGATGGTTCTTCTAGCGCTGACCAAGAACGCTCATACACCATACTCACGAACGCCATTAACGAAAAAATAAAAACCGCCGAGAGCGCCTTGATATATAAAGACGAAACAAAATCCACTACTCTACTCAACGAAGCGAGCGAACTTTTATCAGCTCTGCCCAAAAATTCTAGCACCAGACGCAATCGCGCCCAAGAATTGCAACAACGCGTCACGGAACTATTGAATCGCACCAATCAAATCAGCGCGGTATCCACTCCCCGCTTACTGCTTGAATTATCGCAACTCGATCCGCCATATACCAATTACGTCCTAGTGCCAAGTCAGGCCGGACCGCTATTGTTTGGTACAGATGGCGCCACGATTTGGAATTTACCATCGGGCCAAAATCCTCTGCTCCTGCGCCGCGGCGGCACTAATGACATTAAGACGCCGCAACTAGTGGCGCTTGATCAGTCGCTATTACTGATCGGCGCTGGTGGTGAATTATTAGAAGCAAAAACCAATCCACCCACCATTACCCTCTGGCCAGACAAATTAAACTTTGTACCGCGCGCGGTTGTGAGCTATGATAATCGCCTTTTCTTGCTTGCCCCCGATCAAAAAAAGTTAATTAAGACAGGTATCATACCCCAACAAGTAAGCGCGCAAAAATCATGGGTGGCTGATGCTACTGATGTTAGTAAAGCAATTTCGATGGCCGTAGACGGGTCCGTCTATTTACTCATGAACAACGGACTAATTGCCGAACTGCGCCGGGGTAGTAAAACCGGCTGGCAAACAAATATTGCGCCAGCTTTAACCAGCCCAACCAAAATCTGGACCAAGGCCGATTCAAATTATTTATATGTGCTCGACCCAGCATCACAACGAATTGTGGCCGTACAAAAATCAACCGGCAAAGTAAAAATTCAATACACTTCCCAACTATTCCAAAACCCCAGTCACTTTGCGGTGAATGAACGAACAAAGGAGTTATTCGTAATTGATGGCACGAAGTTATTCGTAGTGCCGATGACCCACCTGTGAAATCGTAATGCGTAACTCATAATACGTAATTTGTTTTTTAAACTTAAAAGAGCCCTAGTGGGCTCTTTTATAATTTACAAGTTACGGATTACCCGTCTCGACTCGGTCGATCCGAGGCGGACAGTTTACGAATTACTATTTATTTGATGGTCACTTTCGCGCCACCTTCTTCGAGCGCTTTTTTGATCTTGTCGGCGTCTTCTTTGGAGACACCGGTCTTGATCATCTTGGGCGCGCCGTCTACCAAGTCCTTGGCTTCTTTCAAACCAAGCTCGGTTACGGAACGTACTGCCTTAATGACATTGATCTTGTTGGCCCCGGACTCGGTAAGCTCAACATCAAAGGCGGTTTTCTCTTCTACCGCGGCGACGACGGCCGGAGCGGCGGCCATGGCCAGCGGAGCGGCGGCGGATACGCCAAACTTGCTTTCCAAAACCTTGACCAACTCGGCCAAGTCAAGAACGGACATTTTTTCAATTTCACCTACGAGACCAGCAAACTTTGCTGGCACCTCTACTTTTGTTTCTTCGGACATAAGATAATAGCTTACTAGCTTACTAGCTTGTTAGCTTTTTAGAAATTAAGATTTTGCTGTTTTAATTGCGTTCAACACGCCCACGAGATTGCGCAAGTTGCCGGCGAGTACATTGACGAAGCCGGAAATGGGCGCTTGCAAGGTGCCGACCATCTTGGCCAATAATTCTTCGCGCGACGGCAAGGTTGCTAAATATTTGATACCGATCGCGTCCACCACTGAACGCTCCAACACACCGCCCAAAATAGTCATCTGTTCGGCATGCTTTTTGACAAACTCGGCGATGGCTTTGGGAATAGCCACTTGATCGCCATACGCCAAACCGACGGCCACGTTGCCGATAAAATTTTCCGTTGACACACCGGCGTATCCGGCTGATGCCAAGGCGCGTTGCAGTAATGTTTTCTTCGTCACCACATATTCGCCTTGAGCCGAGCGGACACTGGAGCGCAGTTGATTAATTTCTTTGACCGGAACATTATGATAGCTCACAAACACCACGGCGGTGGCTTTTTGCAAACGATCAGCCAGTTCGGTTACGACTGCGGTTTTCTGTTGTTTTGTTTTGGCCATATAACCGATCCGAAACACCCGAATACCTGCGGTGAGCGCCATCGAACTGTATCCGAATGCCCCGAATGTTGCTTACATAAAAAGCGGTCTTACCGACCGCAGACACCACAACCTGTTAAAACAGGACGACCTTTTAATCTACGTAGGATTTATGCTCGGCTTAAAACCGAAACACCTACGGTCTGCGATCAAGGTTAAAACCATGTTAGCGCACTAGCAAAAAATTGTCAAATCCCGTAACTGCCCAAACTGATTAATGCAAAAACTATGGCCAGATAAAAAACGGTTATGGAAACCGGCAACAAGTGTGGCCAGCCGGTGAACAAACCGACAATCAAAATCGACACGCCGATAACTTCAAGAATCATTTTTGTCTTGCCCCATTTGTTTGCTTGTAATACGACACCCGTGTAACGTTTCCACGCCGCCAACATAATGGTCGCTATCTCAATCACCAAAATAGTGATGCCGAGCCAAAAATCCAAATGCTGCATCACGATCACAATCACGACCGAGCCGATCAATAGTTTATCCGCCAACGGATCAAACAATTTTCCCCAGTCAGTGACTTGATCACGCGTCCGCGCCATCGCGCCGTCGAGCGCGTCCGTGAAAGCCACCAGAATAAAAAATACGAGCCCGATTTTGAGATATCCAAACGCCAACACCAGCGCCACCAACGGCGTCAAAACAAATCGTACTTGTGTCAAATGATTGGGCGTAACCGATCGCGGAAACAAACGTAACACAGTTGCGGCCAGCAACCGATCGGTTGGCAAAATTTTTTCCGCCTTTTGATAGTTACCCATATCGCAACAAGTATAACACAATTCCACACGCTACCGAAACGTTGAGTGATTCTTTTTTGCCAACCATGGGAATAGCCACCACGTGATCGGCGCGCGCGCGTAACACCCGCGACACGCCACGCACTTCGTTGCCCAGAATTATCGCCACGCGCTCGGGAATTTTGAAATCAGGTAAAGCCATACTGGTCGGTGTTTGCTCGCACGCCACAATCGAAAAACCATCCCGTCGCAACGCTTCAATTGCTGGGGTTGCCGTGCGGTGATATTCCCACGGCACGCTTTCCTCCGCTCCGAGCGCCACTTTGCTAATCTCCGAACGGGGCGGACAACCGCTGTAGCCGGTTAAAAAAATTTTCTCCACCCCAAACGCATCCGCCGTCCGAAATATCGCCCCAACATTATGCAACGATCGGATATTATGAGCAATGACCGCAATACGTCTCATGGATTTTTACGATTTATGGATTATCCCCCTTTGGGTGATCCCCCGCAGGGGAACGAGTTACGGATTACGCAAGTATTTTTTCTTATTCTCAATCTGCTCGGCAAAAGTTTTGGCAAAGTGTGTTTGGCCATCCGTGCCGGACAAAAAATATAAATACGGCGAGGCGGACGGATAGATTGCAGCCCGAATGGCGTCCAATCCGGGATTGCCAATTGCCGTTGGCGGCAAACCACGATGACGATAGGTGTTGTATGGCGAATCAATCGCTAATTCTTTGGCTGAAAGCGCGTGCGAACCGTTGCCGGTAGCGTAATTAAGCGTCGCATCGGATTGCAAAGCCATACCGATTTGCAAACGTTTCAAAAAAATACCCGCCACGATCGGTCGGTCTGCCGGATGCGGAACTTCCGCTTCGACGATGCTGGCTAATAGTATGTCCGGTACGGTAATTTTTTCTAAGCCGGTAATGCGCCGCTCAAAGGTGTCGAGCATACGACCGATCACTTCTTCAGCTTTCATGCCCCGCCGAAATTGATAAGTATCGGGAAATAAAAATCCTTCCAAGTTCCAGTCACCGCGCGGATCTCGATAAGAATATGCAAATTTATTTTTCCGAATAGTTTGTAAAAATTCCTGCTTACTCACCACCCCGTTCGCATCCAATCGCGTAGCGATTTCCGCCGTTGTCCAACCCTCGGGAATGGTAATAGTAACGCTCGCGCCGCGACTCGAAACTAAAATCGCCGCCACATCGGCCGCAGAAATTTTCTCCGGTATTTTAAATTCTCCAGCCTGAAATTTTCCGCTCCAACCGCGTAGGCGCACGTACCATTCAAATAATAACGGCGAACGCAGTAAATTATCCTGGGTGAGAGTGGCCCTAATCTCGCTCACGCTTGCGCCCGGCGCGATAGTAAAAGTTTTAGTCAGTCCGCTGGCGCGTATTGGCAAAAAAACTTGCCCAGTGATTAAAACCACCGCCACGACACCCAACATAAACACGAGACCAGCTAACGCCGCTCCCCCGCGCGGATAATGATGCGTTGTCATGGTCGTTGTACTTTTAATTGCTCCACAATTTTTTTAACATCTTGCGCGCGACTTTTCGGACAAATCAACAACGCTTCGGGTGTGTTAATGATCACCAAACCATCAATCCCGAGTGTGGCGATTAATTTATCCGAGGCGCTGTGGATCAAACAACCACTTGTGTCCAACCCAACCCAATGCTTGGCCAATACAATATTTTGGTCAGCATCTTCCTGATGTTTGTTGTGATGGGCAAACATATCCCAGGCGCCAACATCGCTCCAACCAAATTCACCTTTCAAAATTAGCACTTCTTTCGGTGATAATTTTTCTACGACGGCGTAGTCAAAAGAAATTTTATCCAACTCATGAAATAATCCATACTCTTCGGCCTCATCTCGAGCCGTGACCATTTGGCGCAATGTTTTCCCCATAGCTGGCGCGTGGCTATCGAACGCGGCTAAAATTTTGGCCGGTGTCCAGGTAAAATAACTGGCGTGCCAAAAATAGCTTGGATCTTTAAGATATCTTTTAGCTGTGGCAAAATCGGGCTTTTCTTTATGGCCACGAAACGAATATACACTCACACCGTGGCGCTCCTCCATGATTTCCCCCACGCGCGTATAGCCCAGGACCGTGCTCGGAAACAAAGCCGGCACCGCTATGTCAACCATGACGCCACGCTCTTTTACCAACTCGCCGGCCACGACCACAGTTTGCAAAAATAATTCTTCGTTGGCAATCAAATGATCAGACGGCACAAACATAATTGGTTCATCCGGCGCAACGCGTGACAATACAGCCGCCACATAACCAATCGCCGGCGCGGTATCGCGCCTTTCCGGCTCAACAATAAACTGATCCGACGACACCTCGGGCAATACCGCTCGCAACAACGGTTCACTCGAGCGACTCACGGAAAAATAAATGTGATCAGCCGGTAATTGCCTGGCAAAACGCTCGTAAACAATTTCAATCAGTGACTTACTATCAAACAAGCGAGCAAATTGCTTGGGATGAACATCCGTTGAAACCGGCCACAGTCGTGTGCCTTTGCCGCCGGCCAAAATTACAATGCGCATACATTGATTTTTACTCCCTCTGTTAGCAGGGGGAGGTTAGGTGGGGGTAAATTTGTTCAAAAATTATTTTTTAGCTTCAACATTTCCAACGCCGCTTTTGCCGCTTCGTAACCACGATTTTCTTTATCACCACTACGCGCCAGTCCTTGTTCATCGGTAGCAAATGTCATAACACCAAAACCAATCGGCGTATTATCATCAAACATTAAATCCTGTAACGCACCAGCCACCGCATGCGCGATTACCTCATCGTGGATTGTCTCTCCTTTTTGAATTGCCCCTAAAGCCACAATCGCCGCCGGTTGCCGGCTACGAATAATCCAACCACAAGCCGGTGGAATTTCAAATGATCCCGGCACGCGAACAACCTCAATCCCGTTGGCTGGAATCCCGGCTTCAGCCAACGCCCGTTGCGCGCCGGCCAATAAACGATTCATAATACCTTCCCGGTAACTGGAAGCTACGATAAAAATTTTTTTATCCATAAATAGTACTAATTTTACTTACCTACCCGCGAGCGTATCGGGCCAGCACATCAATTTCAATATTCACGCTATCACCTTTTTTCAAATTGCCTAAATTAGTATGCTCTCGAGTATAGCGCACCAATGAGAATGTGCCGAAACTACGCTTAACCCGCGCCACCGTCAAACTCACACCATTAATGGCCACCGCGCCGCGCGGCGCAATATATTTTTTTAA
Source organism: uncultured Gammaproteobacteria bacterium (assembly GCA_964491085.1). Taxonomy (GTDB): domain Bacteria; phylum Patescibacteriota; class Patescibacteriia; order CAZBFB01; family CAZBFB01; genus CAZBFB01. The sequence goes on from CAZBFB010000039.1 coordinate 16,107, forward strand.
TCCGGCGGGAATCGCAAAGGTAACGATTAAGGCCGTGCCATCGGGTTGCGCTTTGATTACCTTCACCGCGCCGTCAACATGCCCCATCATAAAATGTCCACTCATCCGACCGCCCCAGCGCAATGATCGCTCTAAGTTTACTCTGTCACCCACGCCGGCCAAAGAAAAACGCGTGCGCGCCAGCGTAATCGGCATGAGCTCAATGGTAAAAGATTGCCCCCGACGCGCCACCACCGTTGTGCAAACACCATCAACCGCCACGCTCTCACCCAACTTCAACCCGCGCCCAAAATTACCCACCACTCGAATCGTCAGAGCTGTTTTCGTTTTGCCCGTTTCCAAAGCTTTGATAATCCCCTGTCGTTCAATTATTCCCGTGAACATAGTATTCGCGTTTGTTCAATATCTTCCTGCATCGCCATTTTCAGCTCATCTACCGTAGCAAAATTCTTAATATCGCGCAAACGCTTAATTAATTCGACCCGGATGGTGGTACCAACCATAGCTTGATCAAAAAAATCAAGTAAATGCACTTCAAACTTTGGTTCAATAATATTAAATACTGGCGCGCTTCCCCAAGAAATAGCGGCTGAATACCATTTATCTTGCACTAAAGCTCGGCCAGCATAAATTCCCTGCTCCAGATCAAGCCGTTCTGACAATTCAATGTTTGCCGTCGGTACACCCAGTGTTTCCCCTCGCCCCGCCCCGCGCCCGACCGTGCCCGTTACAGTGGTAATCATTTTTATAAAAATATGATATAATATATATGTCCCCTATTGTCATTGCGAGGAGTGCTAACGACGCGGCAATCTGCATTTGTATTGTCATCCCAGATTTGATCTGGGATCCAGTTTCACACACTAACCTGGATCCTCGGGTCACTTGTCTCGCCGAAAAGGCGGAAGCCCGAGGATGACATAAAAATAGATGGCTTCGCGGAGTTTACCTTGAACCAGTCGATTGGACTCGCAATGACAGAATTATTTTCAATCATGAAAACATTTTTAATCCTGACATTTTTTTTCCTCCTCGCGCTCGCGGCGCCGGTACTAGCCGCCACGCCTGAACCGTTATCCGCGGCCACCGTATTTGATTATGTAAATTCTGCGCGAACCCACAATGGTCTACCGACGCTCATTAGGGATCGCGGTCTGGAAACAGCGGCGCAAGCGCGGGCAATTGATATTTTACAAACCCAACGCTTCGCGCACACTGGCCCGCGTGATGAGCCGTTTTATTCTTGGATTGAAGACGCCAACGTAATATTTATACAAGCTGCTGAAAATTTAGCTAAAGATTTTTATGATCCGGCAACGTTGGTCAAGGCCTGGTTGGCTAGCCCAACGCATCGCGTTAATATACTTGATCAAAATTACCAACGCACTGGCGTAGCCACGGCTACTGGTCTGCTGGCTGGCGCTCCCACCACGATCGTTGTCCAATTATTCTCTCAACCCAAAACGATGGCGGTATCTCCCCGAGAACCAAACTTGAGTTTGCCACCCATCGTGCGCGGCGAGGTACTGGGCGTGCGCGCCGCGTCAATTGATCGCGGCTGGCTGGCTTGGTTCTTGTTTAGTTTATTACTCAATGCCACTATCGTCTTTTGGCTACTCGATCACTGGCACTGGCACAGACGAGTGGATCGAATATTTACTAAATAAAACGCGTCGGGGATGACACAACTTACTCAATCAGTGCTATTCCCGTCATTTCCTGACTTGGCTCCAATCCTAAAATTTTTAGAACTGTCGGCGCCACATCCGCCAACAGACCGCTCGGCGTGATGGCTGTTAAAGCCACCGCTTTTGGTTGATGCGCCCACGCGGCGCCGACCAAAATAAATGGCACGGGATTTACCGAATGTTCTTTATTAATCATGCCATTAGTTGATTTAATTAATTCTTCCGCATTGCCGTGATCCGCTGTGATCACCAAAACGCCGCGTTGTTTCAAAACATGATCAGTAATTTTACCGATCTCTACATCCATAATTTCCATGGCGCGAATTGTGGCCTTGAGATCACCGGTGTGCGCCACCATATCACCGTTAGCAAAATTGGCAATAATTACATCATAAAAACCGCGGTCAATTTCTTGAATAATGCGTTTGGCGATCGCCTCGACCGACATGGCCGGCACTTCAGCATATGATTCCACCCGCGGTGAAGGAATAATTTCTCGATCCTCGCCCGGGAATGATTCTTCCTGACCGCCGTTCAAAAAAAATGTTACGTGCGCGTATTTTTCCGTTTCCGCCAAATGTAATTGTTTCAAACCGGCCTTACTCAATACGCCCGCCAGCGGATATTTTGCATCTTCCGGCGGAAACGCCACTCGCACTGGCAAATCCTTTTCATACTCGGTCATGGTGATCACCTCGAGACCGCGTGGATCATGCGCGCGCGTGAATTTCATAAAGGTGGGCAGAGCCAACGCTTTAGTCAATTGACGCATGCGATCCGGACGAAAGTTAAACAAAATTACCGCATCGCTATCGGTCAATGGGGTGTGTTCCCCGATCACCGTTGGTATCATTTCTTCGTCGTATTTTTTTTGTTCATATGATGCGGCGATCGCGCTGGCGGCGTCACTAAATACCGCGCCTTGTCCTTCGGCAATCGCGCGATAGGCAGCTTCGGTACGCTCCCAACGATTGTCGCGATCCATCGCATAGAACCGACCCATAACTGTCGTGATTCGCCCCACGCCCAGTGCGGTAATTTTTTGTTCAAGTTCGACCACAAAACCCGCTCCGGAATTATACAACGCGTCGCGACCGTCTAAAATTACATCAATCGCCACCCGTTTCACGCCTTGTTGTTTGGCCAATTCAAGCAAAGCATAACCATGTTCATTATAGCTATGCACGCCCGCCGATGACATCATACCCACGAGATGCAATGTGCCGCCGTGTTCATTAACATGTTTGATCGCGGACAACAACGCCTCGTTGGTAAAAAATGTTCCGTCCAAAATCGCGCGACTAATCCGCGGCAAATTTTGGTACATAATGCGCCCGGTGCCGATGGCCAAATGACCAACTTCGGAATTGCCAATTTCGCCGTATGGTAATCCCACTGCTTCGGATGACGCTTGCAAGGTGGTAACAAAAAAAGACGCCATCAACTCATCAAGGTTGGGTGTCTTGGCATTAGTCCAAGCATTGCCCGGCCCGGCCGGCGCCACCCCAACGCCATCGAGCACCAACAATACTAATGGTTTAGGACGAGATGATATTGCTTCTGCCATGCCCACCAGTGTATCAAATTTCACTAAAAAAATAAAGCCGCCCCCACGAAATCAGGCAAGCGGCGTGTGCGGCAAAACCGCAACTAGAAACACTGGATGGTGCCGCACCAATAACCCTCCTCGGTACGCCAGACCTTATCCTTGAAATCCCAAACAAAGCTATGAACAAGGTTCCCACCATTACCGCGGAGCGTTAACTGCGGCGACGCCTCCTTCATCTTGAAATACGAGACCGAAGCGCAGATACAAGCAATGATGCTAACACTGCCACCCCCATCCGGAGATACCGAACCGGCACGACCTTCGAACTTGATCGGCCTCTCGATCAACTGCTCCAATTTCCCCGGCAAACCGGCCTCTTGCAAAAGATCCTCCAGTGTTCGATTAAGCATCGTGTCCTCCATCGTGTCCTCCGTTGTCCCCCCGAAAAAAAATCCTACATCATTCCCCGTTCAATAGCAAGCAAGCGATTCCATTTGACCAGGCGTTCACCGCGATTCGGAGCGCCGGCTTTCAAGTAGTCCGCACCGACTGCCACGGCGAGATCGGCGATAAAATCATCGGTCGTTTCGCCACTCCGGTGCGATACAATCACTTTCATTTTAGCTTTTTGCGCGCGTCTCACAAAAGCAATTGTTTCTGACAGTGTGCCGATTTGATTTGGTTTGACAATCACGCCAGTCGCGGCTCGACTAGCAATTCCCCGCTCCAAACGCGCCACATTAGTGACAAACAAATCATCGCCGATCAACGTGGCCTTGCCTTGAAGCGCGGCTGTTAACAAAATCCAATTCTGCCAATCGTCTTCCGCCAAACCGTCTTCCAGCAAACGAATGGGGTAGTGCTCCACCCAATGACGATAGAGCTCAATCAAATGTCGCGCGTTCAAAAATTGATGATCCAACCGAAAACGATAACGCTGATGATGCCGATCATACAACTCGGAAGCGCCGGCATCGATTCCGAACACCACCTCGCGACCGGGCGTGTAGCCGGCGCGACGCGCGGCGCGTAACATTAAATCAAAAACTTCGACAGTCGAACGAATCCGCGGGGCGTACCCGCCTTCGTCACCGGTGTCTGTGTCGTAACCCTTGAGACGCAATTCCTTACCGAGCGCATGAAAAATTTCTGAACCCAGTCGCAAGTGTTCAGTAAAACTGGCTCGTTTGGCCGGCACCAACCAAAATTCTTGCCAATCCAAATTTGTGTCCGCGTGTTTTCCGCCGTTAAAAACATTAAACAAGGGCACGGGCATTTTTGGTTTTATGCCGATTTTGAAATGATAACTTTTTGCCAAATATTTCCACAAGGGCTTATCAGCCGCCATTGCCCCCGCGCGCGCGCCAGCCAATGACACGGACAAAATCGCATTCGCGCCTAGTTTATTCTTGCGCTCGCTGGAATCGAGAGTCAGCAACACGCGATCAAGTTTATCCGGCGTTTCCAATTTTTTTCCCACGAGCGAGCGCGCGATAATCGTGTTCACATGCTTACACGCTTGTCTCACACCGCGACCATGATAGCGCTTCTCGCCGTCACGCAATTCTAGGGCTTCATGTTGGCCGACTGATGCCCCCGACGGCACCGACGCGGTTGCCACCACCCCATTATCAAGCATGATCCGCGTCTCCACCGTCGGATTCCCCCGCGAATCAAGAATTTCATGGGCAATTATTTTTTTGATAATCATAGAAACAGAGCTTCAGTAGCTTACTAGCTTTTTAGCTTACTAGCTTTAACATATAAATGATTAATCATCGTATTCAACATACGCATAACTTCATTAAGCAATCCTTCAATTATAGTATACTCTAATTCTTTGATTCGTGGTAAGCGTTTAGCAATTTCAAGTTGTGTTTCAAGTTCAGCGCCGGAACCAAATGCGATTCGTAGAAACTGTAAAAAATCTTTCCTCGTTCCGCGGTGTCTACCTTCAGCAATATTTGAAGAAATTGAAACAGCCGCTCTTCGCATTTGAGATGTTAGTCCGTACTGTTCCTGTATTGGAAATTTTTCCGTTACAGCATAAACAGCCATCACCAACTCAATTGATCTTTGCCAGACAACTAGATCTTTATATGTGTGTATCATGTTTTAAAGCTAGGAAGCTAGGCAGCTAAAAAGCTAGTTCCAGTAACTATTTCCTCAACGCTTCTATTCCCGGCAGTATTTTTCCTTCCAAAAATTCCAACATAGCCCCGCCGCCGGTGGAGACAAATGAAAAACGACCAAGGGCTTGCTCGGCTTGCGCAAACATAACGGTTTCGCCGCCGCCGATAATTGTCTTGGGCACGAGACGCATGGCCTCAAGCACAGCTTGACTGCCGGCACGAAAACGTTTGTCTTCCGCTCGGCCTAACGTGCCGTTCCAGACCGCCAATTTGTGCGCCATGATCGTGGTGGCAAATAATTCATTAGTAGCCGGACCGGAATCAATAATTTCTTCGTCGTTGTTACAAATCGGCGCCGCCGACAGCGGCACGAGCATCGTGCGCACCGCGTCCGTAGTTTTGGAACGCACCATTACATCAATCGGCAAAATTAATTTGGCCGCCCGTCGTACCAATAAAGCGCGACTCACTTCATGATATAAATCCGGCTCCGCCAACGATCCGCCCACGCCATAACCCAACGCGCCCCACATGGTCGTGGCAATACCGCCACCAACCAAAACCGTATTAGCATTCTGCAACATACGCCAGACCAAACCGATTTTGCTGGAAATTTTTGCGCCGCCCAAAATTATTACAAACGGTCGATCCGGTTTTTCTCGCACCTCGCTCAAGCGCCTCACTTCCTCGGCCAGCAACAAGCCGGCATAGTGTTCCAAAAACTGGGTTACGCCGGCCACCGATGCGGCGCGCCGATGGCAAACCCCAAAAGCATCATTCACAAACACTGATCCCAAACTCGCCAGCGTGCGTGAAAAATTCATTTCGTTAGTTTCTTCACCGGCATAATAGCGTATATTTTCCAAACACATAACATCGCCCGGTGCGAACGATTGAATATGATTAATCAAATCTGTCGTACCAACCGGATCAGACAACAATGGCACCTCGTAACCCAAGATGGCTGACAATCTTTGCGCGACCGGCTCAAGCGACAATATCGGCGTATCGAGTTGCTCAAATCGCCATTTGCCGTTCACTAAACTCCAGCGCGACGCTGGTCGCCCCAGATGCGCAATCAAAACCACGCGCGCCCCTTGTTTGCGTAACCACTCAATCGTAGGTTTTAATTGTTGCAACCGAAAATCCGCGCCCGCGACCACCACGCCATTCTCCAGCGGAACATTCGCATCAACCCGCACCAAAACAACTTCTCCTTTTGTCCACGACTCGCGCAATTTAAGAGATTTCAATTTCATGATGATAGTATACCACATTTTGATCCCCCACCTAACCTCCCCCTTCTGCTGAAGAGGGAGGAAATTAATTAATTCTTTCCTCCCTCTGTAATCAGGGGGAGGATTAAAGGTGGGGGAGCATTTTTATTTTTTTATTGCCGGAATCTCCACCACAAACGTCGCCCCCTTCCCCTCCCCGGCGCTTTCCACGCGCACCGTGCCGCCGTGCGCGGCAACAATTTTCTTGACAATAAATAAACCCAAACCGGAACCGGCCACATCCACGCGCACTACGCCCGAACCGCGCACGAATTTGCGGAACAAATGCCCGACTTCTGCCGGATCAATCCCCATGCCCGTGTCCGCCACGCGCACCACCACGCGCTTGGCCTCAATTCTCAACGACACCGTCACCCGACCACCAACCGGAGTGTACTTAATCGCGTTGTCCACCAAGTTAGAAACCACTTCATGCAAACGCGTTTCATCGCCAATCACCGCGAGGGATTTGGTGGGTAAATTTGTAGTCAAGGCAAGGTGTTTTTCTTTGGCGGCCAGCGCGAATTCACTCACCACTGATTTGATAATTATCAACATATCAACCGGCGCGCGCGTAAATTGCGTGTCGCCGATTTCTATTTTTGACGCATCCAAAAACGTATTAATGAGTCGCACTAGGCGATCACTCGAGATCAAATTACGCTCGACAATGGCCCGCTGTTCTTTGGCTAACTTCCCAAAATCATTCTCCAGCAACATGGAGAAGTATCCCTTCAAGGCCGATATCGGCGTACGCAAGCGCAACGACGCCACACTCATAAAATTCGACTTGGCCTGATCAAGAATATGCAAACGCTGATTGGCCAGACGTAAAGTCGTAGTCAGTTCTTCAGTCAGCTCGCGCCGCCGCACTTCGTTCAATACCGAGGTGATAAGCAGTGAGCCAAAAAAAGCAATCAACAGCAAGGTGATAAACCGGATGATAAATTCGTTTATCGTGCGCGCCATGACAACATCAATCACAAAAATCACGACGACTAAACCGACCAAAAATTCCGTGGCCAAAATTTTCATATTGGCCAATTCGCGTTTGACGATTACAGCCGTGATGACGGTAACAATAATGAGCGAAATGACCGGCCCGAGCCAGCCGAGACGAATTATGCCGAACCAAGGGAAGAATAATGTGGTGATAAACGAGACGATCGTGGCGGCCAAAAACCCGAGAATCACGGCCCCAACCTGACGACGGGGATGGCCAATGGTTTGATGATAGGTGCGCACCAACCACACAAAGGCCAAACCAAAACTGGCGACAAAATAACCGGCGTACACGGGATACCATGAGCCAAATACGGTTTCTTTGTCACGCAGAATCGGAATGTCAAACAATGGAATCGTGTATGGATCACCGCTGGGCGCGATGGCCCCACCGACAATTTTATCAGTTAGCAAAATTAATCCGATCAAAATCACATTCGGCACAAACGCGATCAATCCCCAACGACGCGATGGCACACCAGCCCGAAACGGAAACACGGTGGTGAAATATAAAAACGTCGAAGCCAAAAATGTACCCGCCAGGGAAATCGCTTTTTGCCAAAAATATAATTGTTCATTGGCAGAACGGAAAAAAATAATCGCCAGTGTCCAGGTCATGATCGCCAATAAAAATAAAGCATATGCCTGATTAACTCTGGAGCGCGCGTCCCGCACATAAACCAAAATACCAAACGTAAAATGCAGGATGAAAGCCACCAGGAGAATAACGTTGATGAGATCGAGAATTATCACAGATATTTATTGATACTAATTGATACTTATAGAGATTTATTGTTTTGCTGATCGTTTCTTGTTTTATATAACATTGTATATTCCCTACCCAATCATTGATAAATCCCTTGCAACTTTATAAATTTCCAGGTCTCCTAAAACAATATATTTTCTTTCCATACAATTAAATATCGCGCCAAAGGCGCAAGTATCTACTAGTATCAACGAGTATCTATTAGTATCTTTGAATTTTTTATCTGCAAGCTTTTCTCCGTGCTTTCAAACAGCGATTTCTTATCCGCGTGCCCGATTGGCAACGAAACTACAAACGTTGTTCCCTTTCCCGCCCCGTCACTATGCACTTCAACCGTACCGCCGTGCGCTTCGGTTAATTTCTTAACAATAAATAATCCTACGCCAGCGCCACTCGGATCAATTCGCGCCACATCATCGCCACCGCGCATGTACTGATCAAACAAACGCGCCCTCTGCGCCGGGTTCACGCCGATACCGGTGTCGGCAACTGTCACGGTAATTTCTTTGGCCAGCGCGCGCGCCTTCACCTCAACCTGTCCGCCCGGTGGCGTGTATTGAATCGCATTGTCCACTAAATTATCAAACACTTCTCTCAATCGTGGTTGATCGGCCTCTAGCGTCAGCGGTGTTTTGGGTAATTTGAGCGTCAGATGCAAACGTTTTTTGTGCGCGGCGTCATGATATCCATGCACTACTGCTTTTAGCGTGTCCCGCAGATCAATCACCTGCTTATCAAGCGATAATCGTCCCGCTTCAATGCGCGACATATCGAGAAATGTACTCACCAGCGTATTGAGCTGATCAATACTTTGCGTATTTTTTTGCAAGACGGTTTGTTGCTCTTTGCTCACATGACCAAAATCACCATCAAGCAACATGGAAAGATAACCTTTAATCGCCGCAATCGGCGTGCGCAACTGATGCGAGGCGAGTGAAATAAAATTTGACTTCGCTTCATCAAGCGCTTTTAATTTTTTATTTGCTGTCTTAAGTTTATCAGCCAACCCCTCCAACCCTTCGCGTTGTTTAACCTCCCCCAAAACTGCACGAATAAGAAGAAAAGCAAAAACGAGAACAATGGCGGTGGAGATGATACGAAAAACGGTTTCTTGAGAACCCCCACTTAAAAATATGCGGAGAATAAAAA
>CAZBFB010000040.1:0-3514 GCA_964491085.1 uncultured Gammaproteobacteria bacterium
TGCCGTGCGCGCGCAAATATAACGATAAGGCCAGGCCGCTGGCTAGCGCGTCGGCGGTATATTGCTCTTTGAAGGTGATTAGTATTTTTTGCCTGTTTTTTAACAGCTCGTTGATTTGTTGAATTTCCGGAAGGGCCATACCATAAATTACCAAACTTTGTAATTGTCATTATTGAGCAAGAGAATAAATGAGCTTATCGTGTCTTTAAGGGTTAGTCAATACATGCCCCCACCTTAATCCTCCCCCTGATTACAGAGGGAGGAAACAAAATTAATTTCCTCCCTCTTCAGCAGAAGGGGGAGGTTGGTGGGGGATGTATTGGCTGAATTTATTGACCTCGCTGGATTTACTATTTTTACTCTGCTGATGCCAATGTTCCTCTTGTTTCGCCGGTCGTGAGTGCTTGATAGTCGGCATGGGCAGTAGCGGCGGCGGCTGTTAGTTTGGCTAATTTTTGAGGAGCGAGGGTGGTGAGAAAATTTTTATTGTAGGCCGGGACTTTTTGGGCTTCTCGTACGCGGGCTTGAAAGGTGTCAAGTTCAATTTTTGTTTTGATGCGGGCTTGTAATGCTTCAGCCAAAGCAGTGCGTTCTTGTTCTGGGCGATCGAGCAACCGATGTTCAAGTATGGATTCTTCGCTGGTCAGAAGGGCGTTGTCATAGGCCGCGTCTAGGACGGCTTGTTTGTCAACGGTGTGCGCGAAATGGCGGACGTTGAGTTCGCCAATCGGAACCACACCGACAATAGTGTCTGGACCCATAGCCATACCGACTGGTTGTACCACACTGCCGCGTATCACGTCGGCGGTGAAGCGAAGTTCGGCCACAGATTTTCCGGTGGCCGGGGCGAGTAGGTCTTCGCGAAAGGTGAGTTGATTGCCGTAGTAATAATAGCATTGTTCAAAACCAGAACATCGATCAGCCAGCGGGCCTAATTTTTCCGGACGCTTGAGTTCGGCGTTGATATAATTGTCTAAACTTTTTTGCCACTCACTTCGCTTTTTTGTTTCACCGTTGATCGTAACTTCTTCGCCAGCTAATATTTGGCGTCGTTCATGGGCAAGCGGAAACGGATCATGTTCCGGTTCGGATTCCGTGTGCGTCGCGGGTGGCGCGTATTCACGCGGATTGGATTCGCTCGAGCGCAACAAACTACCGGCGAGCACGGCCGCTTTAACCCAGCGCTTTGGTTGTTTGGGAATGTAACGTTCGCGTTCCATAACAATGAAGTAAATTCCAAACCACAAGCACCAAATCACAAACAAATACTAAATTCCCAGGTACTAAATTCAAAACGGGTTTGGGTATTAGTATTTAGTATTTGGATATTGTTTGTAATTTGTCCCCCTTCGGGGGATCGCCCAAAGGGGGAGAATTTGTGGTTTTGAATTTACTTTAAAGTATTCCGCCTTCAATCAAGTCGTGATAAAATTCCAGGGTTTTTTCCACTTCTTCGCGCGTCACTTCGCGGTCGAGTAAGCTCCAGCCGTCTTCGAAGGCATTTATTTTTTCTAAAATTTCGCCGCTCCAGTCCGGAGAATCAATGGCCATGGTGCGCAGGCGCTCGATCAAATGTTCGATGGTGGCCTGTTCGTCATGATAATGATCAACCAGATTATGACATTCGTCTCGTCGCTGGGAAACGCACTCGTGCTGAAATTGTGTCATTAGTTCATCATGCACTTGGAGCATCAAATCAACTAGGATTTGTTTTTCTTCCGGATTAAAAATTGATTCAAACGGCAGAGCGCCACGCTCTAGATCATCTGGTGTACCACCTTCGCGGAAGTATTCTTCGAGTTTTGGTTTTAGTGCGTCCGGCGCGCGTTCTTGCAAGTGTTGTTCTTCGAGTGGCTGACCGTAGCGTTGGTGCAAATCAAACAACGCCCGGCGATATGGCCAGATGGCTTTGCCGACTTTCAAGATAGTGTGTTCGATGTCTTCTTTACTGATATTGATATCTTGTTCCAGTCGCGTCAGGTCATTTTTTAAGCTGTCATGTTCAGCCGGCGGAAACCACAACGGCGCCAAGTTGATAACTTGTTCCAAAAGATCGAGCGTAAATTTGTGGGGATGTTGGGCGCGGATAGTAGCGGACATATAAGATAGTATAGCACTTGACAGCAAACAAAAAAAGCGCTAGGTGGGCGTTACGTTCTCAATTAAATAGTATACTGTAAGTGATGTATTTGATTTCGTAATTATGACGATATGCAAAAAACAGAACGTAATTATGCATTCATAGATAGCCAGAATTTGAATTTGGGTATTAAGAGTTTAGGTTGGAAATTAGATTATAGAAAATTTAGAGTTTACTTAAAAGAAAAATACAGCGTCGTAACGGCGTATTTATTTATTGGATATATTGGAGAGAATCAGGGTTTGTATAGTTTTTTACAGAAGGTAGGATACGTGTTGGTTTTTAAGCCGGTATTATTGTATAAAGATGGAAAGGTGAAAGGAAATGTTGATGCGGAATTAGTGTTACAAGCCATGATTGATTATGAGGATTTTGATCAAGCGATTGTTGTTACTAGTGATGGCGATTTTTATTGTCTCGTAAAATATCTTTATGAGAAAAAGAAACTACAGACAGTTATGAGTTCTCATGTAAAAACATGTTCGGTATTATTGAAACGATCCGCCAGAGAAAAAATGGTTTTTATGGATAATTTACGTGCTAAACTTGAGTATAAATGAAAAAGCACCGCTTAAGGACGGAACCTTAAAAGGTGCTTTTTCTTGTGGATTCTATTAAACAGTATAGCAAACTGTCGATTCTTGTCAAGTCCAGTGATGGGGGAAAGAGGTGTGGGTGTCAATTCGCCCGCTCCACATACTCCCTCGTATCCGTATTGATGCGAATTACGTCGCCGGCTTTGATGAACATCGGGGCGCGGAATTTCGCGCCGGTTTCTACGGTTATTTCTTTAGTCACATTGCCGCCGGCGGTGTCGCCGCGGACGGCCGGATCGGCGGCGATGACTTTTAATTCCACCTTGCGCGGCAGTTCTATGGTGAGCGGTTTGTCATCGAGAATAACAGCGATCACGTTTGCGCCGTCAACCACATATTCAACTAGGCCCGGCGTTGCTTCGAGCGATAATTGAAATTGTTCATAGCTCTGCAAATCCATGAAGTAGGCGTTCGCGTCGTCATGATATAAATATTGCACCGTTTGCCGAGCGACTTGAGCCTCGGTTACATTTTCAATTGACTTGTAGGTGTGCTCAACTGATTTGCCAGTCATTAAATGTTTCAAACGAGTGCGCACAAAGGCCGAGCCCTTGCCCGGATTAACGTGTTGGTGTTCGACGACCAGGTGCGGCGCGTCGTTGAACATGATGACTGAACCTTTGTGGATTTCGTTGATGGAAACCATAGGAATAGTAAATTAAGAACTAAGTAAAGTAAGTAAATTAAGCCAATGGATGCAAAGATGTAATTAGCTTACCCGCTTAATTTACCGGAATAAATTTTTTGCCGGTAGTGGCATAACCTCGCTTATGTCTTT
>CAZBFB010000041.1:0-5000 GCA_964491085.1 uncultured Gammaproteobacteria bacterium
TGTTTCCCTCGTCTGTTTCTGGATAAGTGTTTGGCCCGTCCACGCGGATTTTTAAATGGGTGGCGCTCGTCGGTGCGGATGTCATGAGATCGGCAAAATTAGCCGGATCAGACAGAGCGTCGCGCGGCCGTTCGCGGCGCAAGAGCGCGCGGGCAACATCAAGACGGATTTCTTGGGCAGGGGCTATATTGCCGCGCGTATCATACCAGTATAATGGCCCCACTCGTCCACCCGCATAATTGACCCATTCAAACCAATAGGAGAGAGAATCTTGTCCGGGCACGGCGCCGATATTTTTTACCGCGACGGTCAGTGTGTCGGCGGTCAGGGCAGTAGCTCCGGTTATCGTAAAGTCCGGTGTGGGCAGAGGGGGAAGTGTTAGGACAGCGACATTATTTTGTTCATCTGTCTCGGGAATGCGATCTCCATCATCCACGGTGAAGCGCAAGACGGCGGCATCATTTGGTCGTACCTTGATAAAATCTGTCAGTTGTTTTCCGTAAATGCTTTTCCCCCGACGGTAGCTAAGTTCGATGGGATATTTTGTGTCAAAAATAGAAACTCCGCCGCGGTCGACTTGTGGTACGGGAAACCAATGCCGTATGCCGACGGGATTACCCTTGGTGTCATACCATTGAAATCCGACTTCATAACGTCGACGATCATATATACCGGTAGTGTTGATATATTCGACGTGCAGATTCTGTCCGTCAAATGTGGCCGTGGTGATTTTAAAATCAGGGCGATCGGTGTTTCGAGTTTGCGCGTGAACATAAAAAAAGTTCCCAAAAGAGAGGAGGGAACCGAACACGGTCAAGCCGAGAATATAAAAGAGACGTTTGATTGTCATAGGAAGTTGATTAAAGATCATCCTTTTATGGTATCATAATCTGGAAAATTCTAAAATATGGTTTTAAATTGTGTTTTAATTTTGCATTTTTATTTTTTTTGGTATAATTCAGTCAAGGGTGATCGCTCCACCAGAACATCCGGGAGCGAGCATTCGGCTGATCGTTTCGCGTTTACCCCCACTTACACGATGATAATTCATAATTTTGACGCTTTACTGATAGCACCGCCCACGGTATCATCAGTATGGCGTTAGATTCTTAGAGTATAAGGTATCATATGGATATGCTTAAAAAAAACAGCACATTGGGAGAATTAGAATCAGAAATTATGGAGATTATCTGGCGTTCCCCTCACAATTCAGTGCGAACGGTTTTAACCCAGCTAGAAAAAAAACGGAAAGTTGCCTATAGCACGATCATGACGGTTATGACGCGGCTGTATGATAAGGGCGTGTTACAGCGGGAGCTCGATACGAGCGGGGTATTTTGGTATCGTGCGGTGCAGGATAAACAACATTTTCTCGCGTCGGCTTCGAAAAAAATAATTAACCGTTTAATTAGGGAGTTTGGCGATGTGGCCATTGCTCAATTTATTGATGTGATTGAAAGTAGTGATGTCAAACGAAAAGCCCGCTGGCATAAAAAATTGAAAAAAATAAAATGAGCGTCACCTTAGCCACCAAAGCCAAGGCTATTTTTTACCAAACCATTGCTTGGGGAGTTATTTTTTTTACTGGGCTGATATTTTTGGGTCTCAAGACATACCCGCAATTTATTATCATAAAACAAAATATAACCAGCCAACTGGAAACAGTGTGTGGTTGTACCAATCCGACAATCTGGAGTAGTCACCCCCTGCGATCGGCCGGTATTATGCTGGTGGGACTGTTTTTGTTTATATTTTTTACGGTTGTCGTTAGTCAGCTCTTTCGATTCATAAAATCAACGACTCAATTTATTCGACAAAATTTGAAAAATAGCTCGGCTCACCTGTCTCCTAAGTTAGAGAAAGCGGTGCGAATAGTGGGGCTTGATACACGCGTACGAGAAGTGATAAGTAATCAGCCGTTAGTATTCTGTTATGGTTTTTTTGCGCCGCGAATCTGCATCTCGTCGGCCTTAGTCGAGCGTTTAGCCGATAAAGAATTATTGGCCGTTCTGTCCCACGAACAACATCACGTCATAACTCATGAACCGATCAAAATGCTCCTGGTTAAATTATTAAGCAGAAGTTTTTGGTTTATCCCGTGGTTTACTCTTTTGGCTAAAAAATATTTCACGTATGCCGAGCTAGCCGCCGATGAACATGCCACCCGGCAACTCCGGGACAAAGCATCGCTCGCGCGCGCGTTGGATACTATTATTTCTTGGGGCAGTATGAATACTACGCCAGATTCTTTAGCGCTCTCTTGGTTTGAAACAGTTACGGAAGAGCGTATTAATAAACTGGCTGATGACCGTTATCTGCCTCGCTTTACTATCTTTACTTTCCGGTCAGTAGCCAGTAGCCTGGCTTTGGGTTTTTTGGTGTTCCTCGCGCGTCCACTTTTTACTAACTCGCAAATTATTACAATCGACGGCGCTCCCGGCTCGTGCGCTCGGGCCGTTAGCCACACCGTCGTCACTGCCCAGAAACAATGCGTGATGCATACCATTCCGGCAATCGAATCCGAACAGAAATTATATCCGATGGATGTCGGAGCGAGATTAAAGAATTATTTGGTAACTGTGGATAACTAATAATTGACGTTTTTTACGGTGTCTACTACACTATGTAGTAGCTGAAAGCAATAAAAATTATTTTTTCATTCATTTAATTAATTTTAAAATATATGGACACTCCAGAAACAAACAAAGGGGAGGCCGCGACGATGAGCAACACCGTGGTGTTGCGCCTGCCCAAGCCGAATATGCAGGTTATCGTATTAGGTCTGGTGGCAATTATTACTCTCTTCCAGGCAATCCAGCTTTCTAATATCAGCCGGAAGGCAACTTCAGCGCCGGTTGGGTCAGCCACCGCAACAACCTCAAGCTCTCCCGGAGGCGGAACCGGTAGCCACGCGGATGCCCCCCAGTCAATGGTGGGTGGTTGTTAAAAATTATTGTCGTTTATCAAGATTATGGCCTCACCAATAAAAGGGGTTGATATCCCCTGGGGTAAAGTTTTTTTGTGGGTGGCGTTTCTGGCAGGGATAGGTGGGGCTTTGTTTTCCACCAAGACCCTTTCTACTATTAATAAGAATATCGCGGCGGCTAAGGAAGCGGCCCGGCCGGCTAGCATCAAGATTACCATCATCACCGCGCCGGATTGCGCTGATTGTTTTAATGTGCAGAGCGCGGTGGCAAATTTTAAAAAGCAAAATGTGTCTGTGGGTGAAGAGAAATCTTTTTCTTTTGATTCCGACCAAGCCCAATCTTTAATTAAAGATTGGGGTATCTCGCGAGTGCCCACCTATATCGTTACCGGTGAAGTCGGTAAAAAAAATCTTGAACAGTTTGTCAAAAGCAATGGGGAGGTGAAAAACAATACCTTTGTATTTACTAAAGTCCCCCCGGTTTTTTTGGATCCGGTAACTAAAAAGGAATTTGGTAAAGTGGCAGTTACAATACTCACAGATGCTTCCTGTCCGCAATGTTTTGATCCCAAGCCAATCATAGATTCATATAATAGGAGCGGCATTAAAATTACTGATATAAAAGAAGTACTCTTTAATTCGGTTGAAGGTCAAAGCATTGTTCGCCAGTACAAGATTATCGCCGTTCCCACGTTTCTTTTTTCAAGCGATATTGATTTTTATGATAATGTTAAAAATAGCTGGCCACAAATTGGCACTATTGAACAAGATAAAACCTATGTGGTTCGTAACGTGTTGCTCCCGTACCGCGATTTAGCAAAAAATCGGACGGTGGGGCTAGTGGATACGGTTTATCTTACCGATGCAACGTGTGGTAACTGTTATGATGTGGTAAAGACGCATCGCCCCGTTCTTACACAGGGTATGAGGGTGGGGTTGCGTTCGGAACGTACCGTGGACATCAATTCGGCTGCGGGGAAATCTTTTGTCAATAAGTATAAGATTACCAAAGTTCCCACGTTTCTTTTATCACCAGAGGTGGATCAATATGCTAATGTAAAAAGTATTTGGCAGAGCGTCGGAACGGTTGAGCTTGACGGGTGGTATGCCTTCCGGGAAATGCAAGTATTGGGAGGGGTTGTTTACAAGGATTTAGCTACCAATAAAATTATTCAGCCGGCGCCAGCGCCGGCGGCGAATGGCGCGGGGCAATAATAGTATGAAAAAAATAACCTCTCTATAGTATGAAAAAAACAATCACATCGTTGCGGATTATTTTTAGTCAAAGCGTCTACAGAAATATAGCAATCGGCGTTTCGGTTGTCGTGGCTTATTTGTCCTACTGGTTAATGTACCAAGTTACCACCTTTCAGGGATTTTGGGACATGATGCTTAACGGGGATTTTGGAAAATACAGTTTTTTGTATGGAGTTACCTATATTGTTACCAGCCTTCTTATGATTGGGCTTTCTGGCGTAAGCTTTGCGGTGATGGTGTGGCTTTTTACTCATTCCAAATTAGCCCGGGGTAAAAGCATTGGAGCAAATGTGGGGGCATTCGTCTCCGGTATGCTGGGGATGGGATGCCCGGTGTGCGGCGCTTTTCTTTTGTCAGTATTGGGTTTTGCTGGGGGATTATCTACATTTCCCTTGCAAGGATTGGAACTTAAATTCTTGGGTTTGGGATTGCTTACGGCTTCGACTGTCTTTGGGGCAAGTAAGGTCAAACAAACATCAGGCGATGTAAATTCACCGGAGGCGGATAAGGATTGCGACGAATGTGTTGCCCTTCCCGTCGGGCAAACGCAGGCGATAAAAAATCCGCTGGAAGAAAAAACGCTGGTTACTTTGCCTCTTTTTAAAGTATTTGTTTTTATACTGGCCGGAATTTTCTTACTCAATCAATTTCTTATCAACCAAACTGCCGCTAGCATGGGGATGACTTCACGAAGTAACAGTTTCGTCGGTCAATTATTTGGCATTAAAACTGCCTCGGCCACCACCATCATTGCCCCGAAACTAAATTCCGATGGCCGCACCACCTCGCTCGTGGAACAGCCCACGATTACCGAAGT
>CAZBFB010000042.1:0-29268 GCA_964491085.1 uncultured Gammaproteobacteria bacterium
CCTTTAATGGTGGTCGTACTACTGGCTCCGGATGTTACTTTAAAAGCGGGATCATGTACTTGAGTGGAACCGGAACCGCTCAAAGTTCCTTCCACTGTAAAATCACCTTCCACAAACAGATTGGCCTTATTAGATGAGTAATTTTTGTGTCGCAAGTAGAGTGTTTCATCAACGGCCGATGCTCCGGTTTGTCCCAAGTATAGTTTTGCTTCTCCATCACTACCGTATGGTGAATTGGTATCGGTATCTGCCGCCGCACCCATACCCAGCATAGTTATATTGCCAACCGTGGGAGAGGAAGATTGCCCGCTCGTGCCCGCTTCCGATAGAAAACCTTTAATAAAAAGATTTCCTTCCCCATCTAAATGTAAAAGCTCATTAGCAGTAGCCACCGCTTGATCATATACATAAATATCTCCTGTTTTTGTGCCTGGACTAGTAGCATTTTTGGCGACAGTGATAAATAAATCTTGAGGGGTCTCAATTATTGGTGTGTTCGTGGCAACCGTCCCGGCCGAGTTATACCCCAGCTTGAGCAACCGATCAATCAAAACTGGTCCTTTGAAATTAGCGGCATAAATAGCTGATCCTAAAATTACCGAATTTTGTGAAGCCGTATCCACAAAAATACCGGCGGTGGCACCAGCCTCTGATATAGACCCCAAGTAGGTCTGACTTAACGGTGAAGTATTGTTTGTAGCTTGAAAATATCCAGCCGCTAAAACGGTGCTATATTGATTACCTAATTCCGCAATGGTAGAAAAACTGGATTGACTTAAACCTTTGACCTTAAAAGGGGCGCGCGCCGGATCTCTAAAATCTATCAACCCGGCGCCAGCGGTATCAAATACTAAATCAGCCCCGCTTATATCATTGCGTAAAATAATAGAATCCTGCACACCGGAAGTACTGCTCGTTCCAGCATAACGAAAAAAATTTGGATATGACCCATCGTAAGCTCCGGCTTGATTTTTTAACCAAATACCGGGACGATTTACCAGGGAAGCGCCGGAGCCGCTGGGTTGATTACCGATTCTCACCTGGCCTGAAAACTGTGTCTTGCCCACACCCGCCGGATCTATATATATGTTAGCATCTGCTATTTCATTGCGAATGACTAAGCCGTTATTGCTCTCGCCACTACCGCCGGTATAACGAAACACGTTGGGCAAACTGTCATACACTCCACCCTCTGGTTTTAGCCACAGGCCGGGACGATGCACACTGCCACTCGAGCCATCGCCAATTTTTACGCGGCCGGCTGTGGCTGATCCGGCGGCGCGACCGGTAGTAACAATGGCGCCGTCCAATAAAATATGCCCCGCGTCATTCGGATCCGCGCCGGGATCGTCAAAGAGAGTAACAAACTGTGAAGTGTCTGGCTGAACTTGCGACCAGCTGGTAATACAATTTTGACCGCGCGTGGTGCCCAAACAAATTCCCCCTTCCGCTTGAATTTGAGCGCGGCTCTTAAGCATGCCGCCGCCGGTTGTGGCGACTATAAAATCAGCCCCCGTTGCTTCATTGTTAAAAATAATAGCATTCAAATCACTGCCTGATCCAGCTTGATAACGATAAATATTTGGAACGGCGCCATAATCGGAACTGGAACGATCAAACCAAATCCCCGGACGGTGCACCCCACCGGAAAAACCATCGCCGAACTTGACTTTACCCCGCACTGAAGAATCAGTGGCCGAACCACCGATTTGAGCAGGACCCACAATATTAAACACAGCCGCTTGCGTGCCAGCCGGGCTATTCCAAATTACGCCGGTGGTATTACCGTTTGGTGGCGCCTGGGTCGGCTCTGACCACTGCGCCCAGACCGGTGCTCCCCATAATAAAAACCAGAGCGCAGAAACTATGGTGAAAGTGGTACTATAAAGTCCCGGTTTCATGTTATTAATATAGCACAGTTATTTAACAGTAAGAAACTACGTTCTTGGCTTAGTGGCTTGTTTTTTAGACCAACAATCATCACAGTAAATCGGCCGCTTGGGATCAGGCACAAAATTCACAAAATCAGGTTTACCGCAAATCGAACAAGTAACCGCTGTCCTCGGCCCGGATTTTTTCTTTTTCGGCTTGGTTATACCAACATCACTGCGCGGTGGTGTGTGTGTTGGCTGGTCAGTAGTTGGTACGCGCGCGACGAGATGAGCGTCATCTCTAAACCGCGCCTGGTCTTCATCCGCCTCGCTGGTTGATGCTATGCTCTTAAACATGACTTCCATCCCTGACCAACGAATAATTTTTTCTTCCACACTAGCGCGCGGTTGAGCATAGCGCTCGCGAGAAACTTTAATGACTTTTTCCTTGTTGCCGGTGGGCTGACCGGTCACCTCGAGTGGCGGCAAACCAATGGCTGAAAACGGATTCGAGGTCACACCATCAATCATCAGTTTTAAATACATATGATACTTAGGCAAGCCCACTAAATCCTGAATCACAAATTGCGGGGAGAATTCTTTTTCCAATACTTCGGCATCGGCCGCGCCCACCCGAAAAGTAATCATGGTGCCAACATTACCAAATACCCCCGCCGCCACCTCTTCATCCAGTTGTTCAATGTACTGATGCGCCATAATCAAACTCAAACGATATTTGCGCGCTTCGGACAAAATATCCGCGAATGAGGCGGTGGCAAAATTTTGAAACTCATCAACATACAAATAAAAATCTCGGCGCTGTTTTTCCGGCACATCCACGCGGCTCATGGCGGCTAACTGAATACGAGTAATAATCATGGCGCCCAACAGTGCCGAATTATCTTCTCCCACTCTGCCCTTGGCCAAATTCAACAACACAATTTTTCCTTCATCCATCAACTCGCGAATGTTAATGGTTGATTTTGACTGACCCACAATGTTACGAATAATCGCCGAAGACAAAAACTGTCCGACTTTATTTTGAATCGGCGCGATCGCTTCTGTCCGAAATTTATCGTTATAGGCCTCATACTCCCCCACCCAAAATTGTTTAACCACCGGGTCTTGCACTTTTTCGAGCACTTTTTTGCGATAGTTTTTATCCACCAACAAACGATTGATACCCAAAAGCGTTGAACCCGGATAATCCAACAACGCCAAAACCGTATTATTCAAAATGTACTCCATGCGCGCGCTCCACACCCCTTCCCAAATCTTGGTGAACACTGCCATCAAACCAGACGCGATTAAATGTTTATATTTTGCATCAACCGATTCAAATACATTAAACCCAATGGGCCAATCCAAATCCGCCGGATTAAAATACACCACATCATTGATGCGATTGGCCGGAATATACTCCAAGATTTTTTCCACCAAATCGCCGTGCGGATCAACCACCGCCAAGCCATGACCGGCGCGAATATCGCCGCTAATCAAATTCTCCAGCAAGGTTGATTTACCCATGCCGGTTTTACCAATCACATACACATGCCGCCGCCGGTCATCGGCTTTAATACCAAAACGACGACGCTGATTGCGATAGTCGGTCTCACCAAACAGCACTACTTCGTTTTCATGATCGTGATCGTACATACTTATTTTGTTCGTATATTTTGTATTCGTTCGTAGTTCGTACCCTATACTATGGGTAAATTATCCGGAAGTTTATTCTTGGTGGAGGATTTTTTGGTAATGTGTTGTGATTTTTCGTGCGACTCGTGAGATATTTTTTTTGGTTTGTGTTCCGGGGGTACGGTCTGGTGTGCGGTTGTCTCGTGCCCGTTGGCCGGCAGTATCGCCGCTGGACCATTAATCTCCACCGGTAAACGGAATGGCGGCTCGCCTTTCTTGGCCTCCGTCTTTTGGATTAACGGCGTTTTTACAAACTCAACCGGAAAGTGCCAGATCGTCGCCAACTCCTCAATGTTCAAAACAAAATGTTGATGCTTATTTTTAGGATCACTGCCATGCGGTGCGCGCTCGGTATATTCATGCAGTATGTGCGTTTTAGTTTCTTCCCAGGATTGTATTTTGCGCCAAAATTTATTACCTTTGGTTTTATAACCGATCTTGAATATGTTTTTGTGTAACGTACCAAATTGATGTAAGGTGCTCACCGCCGAAACCGCTCGCGCTTTAGAAAAAATTTCCTTGCGCGCAATGTAAACCAAACGAATCATAGTATCAAAACCAATCTTGGCCGCTTTAGCTTCGATTGCGGCCACAACATCTTTTTTGCCGGGCGTGAGAAAAGACAATTTATTTTGCGGACCGTCATCTTTAGTTGATTCCTCCTGTTCTGACTCACCGGGAAAAATTGAATCTCCCAACAGCGTCAGTAATTTTACCGGTAGATCCCCAATTTTATTAAAAATAGTTGGCTTGTGTTCACGCACTTCACCAATAAGTTCACTCACCAATTCCTGGGCATGCTCTTTCCATGAGCCGTCATTGGGTGTGATCACCACCTGCAACCACAGCTCTTCACCTTGTTGCAATTTGGAAAATACTTCCAGCAGGGGCGCAATCGGATCTTTCACTTCGCCGCTAACTTTATCTTCAAATTCAACATGCGTGCGCAACGGCAAAGCGGTATTTTCGGCCAAAATAATATCACCGCCCCACAAGTCGTGCGTATCATTGGGGAATTCATGCGGCAGGCGATGCGTATAATCATGCACCTCGACTATTTCCGCGTCGGCGTAATGCGCGAATATCACCGCTTCCACCAAATCTCGATATTGCGTCGGCGTGCGAACCAAAAATTGAATGTAGCCGTCTAAACTGACAATCTCAAAACTGAAACTCAACTGAAATTTTCCCTGCCGCCATTTTTCCAAAAATTTAATTTTTTCATACGCCCCGCTCAAACCGGCAAACACTTGCTCGATTGCCATCAAGGTTTGCAAATTCTCACGCGGCACATCAATCGCCAATATGGTCCATGACAGTGTTTCGGCATACTGCTTTCGTTTTTTCTTGAGATACAACGTGCTGTACAAAACCAACAATAAAACAAGCAATAACACCCAACCGCCGCGCCACAACAAACCCAAAACCACTAACCACACCGGCTGTCCAAACAAGAAATCAAGCAAGGGCTGTATATTTATAGTGATGTTCATTTTGTACTTTATTTTCTACTTCCTCTGCATTACGCCCCGAGCGAAGCTAAGTATTTTTAAAAAAACGTACGGACCGCGACGGCGGGAGTAAGAACAAATTTTCAGCAGAAAATTATGTGGTTTTTTTAAAAATACTTAGCGTAGAGAAGGGGCAAAATTTCCCCTTTTCAAACAATAAGAGCAGGGACTAATCCCCTGCTCTTAGTATATCATTTTTCTAATTGTCTGTGAAGTTGTGGACTGCTTAACTGGCAATGACATAACGCCCATCCGGCAATCGCGTGAATCGTTTCTTATTGGTTAAGGCCAAATAAACCGTCTCGGGCTTGACCAAGCGCTGTTTCAACACTTCACGAATGATGGTATCTTTCGGCAAGGCCTCGGCGCGCTCTTTGAGCACGGCCGCGATCACGTCGGACACCACGCCCGGAATATAACCCCACTCCCGCAAAGCATACAACCCGCGACCCACTAAGATAAAGCGCGGGTCAGTGATCAGTTCATTGTGAATTGTTTCGGCAAACGCTTGCTTGCGATCAAATTTGAATTCATTAATTTTATCGGCGATCGCGCGAAAATGCAAGGGCTCGCCCACTTTGCGCAAAACCAAATAGCCCTTATCACCCATCCGGCGCGGTCGAATCATCGGCCAACTGGACAAACCCACTTCGCCAAACACATTCTGATCCAAATTTTGCGCTACTGTAATAAGCGCCCGCAAACTATCGGCCGTATGGCCGCCCGGCGCAAACGCGGTGATCACACGAGGCGCGTGTTCACGCACAAACTCAGCAAACGGAATTACATTCCGGTGACTGGCAAAAAAATCTTCTACTTGTTTAACGGCGGTGGCGTGAGTATTTTCATCCGTTAAGGGATGACGCCAGCCCGGTAACAATGCCGCTGATGGTTCAGTGGCTACAACCTGCTCTTTAAGTAAAATTTCAAACACAAAACGAATGGCCCGACGAGCGGCGCCAAGACGAGCGGTGGCTTCAGCCGCATCGGATGGAATTTGGAAATATAAACCAGCAATCTCGTCTAACAAATGATCGTGATGCATCAAACCACCGTGCTTATCTAACACGGCCGTAACACTGGCACGCACCGGGTCAAGTCGCGTATCATTCTTAATAGCTGTATTAACGCGTTGTAAGGCCTGGCGTTCAATTTGGCGTACGCGCTCACGCGTCACATCATATTCTTTACCCAATGACTCAAGCGTAGTTTCGTCCGTCGCGAACAAACCAAATCGACGCGTTAAAATAGTGCGCTCACGATCAGTCAGCGGCCCCAGCAAATCACGCAAAAACTCTTCAATATCAACACTGGTGCTTTGCTTAGCAACCTGATCAGCCATAATCTGGTCCAAAATAGAATGTTTTTGTTCTTGTTCAAAACTCATATACAAAATTGGCTCTTATGAGGCAAATCTACTAATATATACGGTTATAAAATAAGTATAGCATAGAGCATTTTATCTGTCAATGTCATCACGCTCGGTAGCTAACATCATAGCCAGCACCGGCGCCACTATCCAAACAAAATAGCCGACATCGGAAACAAAGACCTGTTGCGTCCAAGGCGCTAAGGCGGTGATGGCTTCGCGCGGTAAGAATGACAAAATCACAGCAATAATCAAGCCCACATGCAAAAAACTGAAAAAGAAAATCTGCCACCACGATCCTCGCTGGTTGCGTTCTAAACTCGACAATAATATTGAGCGCGATAAAAAGAAAAATAAAATCACAAACGCTCCCAGAAAACTAAATATCTGAAACAAGAAAACTTTTTGAATGCCAATTTGCGCGGAAATATCATTGGTGAAAGGTAATGCCTTAACAATAGCGAGCGCCACATATACCGCCACCAAAATAGCCATGATGCGTTCACGCCCCAACGAAAAGCCATACAGCAAAGAAGCAATAATGAAAAAAAGTAAAATAAAAAGATCCCACGACGGCACCAGCCAGTTTATATTTGTAACCATGGCGGTGAGTTGAGAAGAAGATTGGGTGAGAGTGGAAAAAGAAGGCATGGGGAATAATCAATTGCTCAATTGTTCGATTGTTAAATTGCTAGAATTGGGTTTATTAACCATTGAACAGTTTAACAATTTAGCAATTGATTTTATAATCCTTCTTTTCTCAATTCTTCCAGCAACTTTTTCTGCCCACGGGTTAATTTTTCCGGAACAGCTACGAGCACTTCCACATAATGATCGCCGCGATCGCGGCTGTGTAATACCGTAGCCCCTTTGTCTTTCAAACGGAATAATTTGCCTGATTTGGTTCCAGCGGGAATTTTAACAGTGGTAGAGCCATCTAGTGTCTCGATGGCTGTCTCCCCACCCAGCGCGGCCGTGGTAAATGGAATCGCTTCGCGGCTGGTCACATCTGCGCCATCGCGGGCGAATTTAGGATGCGGTTTAACATTTAAGACCACATATAAGTCACCGGCCGGGCCGCCCCGCAAACCGGCCTGACCTTCGTTACGCAAACGCACCGTCTCGCCGTTATTTATGCCACCAGGAATACGCACGTTGATTTCCCGTCGGGCCCGTTCCACGCCGGCGCCTCTACATTTTGTGCAGGCCGTTTCCGCCCGCTTACCTTCACCACCACATTCCGGACAGGTCAGGGCTACGCGCATCGAGCCCAAAAATGTCTGTTGAACCTGCTCGGTTTGTCCTCGGCCGTGGCACTGTTTACAGGTAATAATTTTTGTCCCCGGTTCAGCCAAATTACCATGACAATGCGCACAGGTTACATACAAATCAAGCGCTATTTTTTTCTCCACGCCAAAAGCGGCCTCGGAAAAAGATAATTCCAAATTAACCTGCACGTCTTGACCAGACGCTTTGGCGCTTTTGCGTTGGGCTCCGCCGCCAAAGCCAAAACCGGAAAACATGTCACCAAAAATTTCATTAAGATCGGCGAAATTACCATTACCGCCCTGTCCGCCCGCGCCGAAGCCGCCCGCGCGAGCCGAGCGCATGAAGTCATCCCAATTCATGCCACCACCAAAACCGCCTTGCTGGGCAAAATCAGCGCCGAACTGATCATATTTGCGTCGCTTATCTTCGTTGCCCAGAACTTGATAGGCCTCATTGATTTCTTTGAATTTTTTCTCATCACCGCCGGTTTTGTCTGGGTGATGCTGATGCGCCAGCTTGCGAAATGCTTTTTTAATTTCCTCGGGTGTAGCGTCTTTATTTACTCCAAGAATTTTGTAGTAATCTTTTCCCATTAGAATAAATTTAGCTCACGGCTTACGCCGAGATTACAGAATTATTTTACAATTTACGGATTACTTTTGTCGTCCTTCTGATCCTCCACCACTTCCGCGTCCACGACTTTTTCTTTTTCGCTGGCTTCATTCGGCTGATCGGTGGGAGTGGCGCCACTATTTGCATAAGCCGCTTGACCGATTTGTTGCATCGCTTGCGCCAAGTTAGCCACCGCTTGGCTGATTGCCTCAACCTCTGCCTTATCTTTCACTTCTTTTATTTTAGCAACACCATCTTCAACCTGTTTTTTGACTTCCGCCGGAACTTTATCGCCCGCGTCGCGCAGGGCCTTTTCCGCCGTGTAAATTAAAGTGTCGGCTTGATTACGCGCCTCAATTAATTCTTTTTGTTTTTTGTCTTCTTCGGCATGCGTTTCAGCTTCTTGTTTCATTTGGGCGATCTCGTCTTTAGACAAACCACCGGAAGCGGTAATGGTAATTTTTTGCGATTTACCGCTAGCTTTATCTTTCGCGGAAACGTTTAAAATACCGTTCACATCCAAATCAAACGCTACTTCCACTTGCGGTACGCCGCGCGGTGACGGCGGAATGCCATCCAAAATAAATCGTCCCAAGGTCTTGTTTTGCGCGGCCAAGGGGCGTTCACCTTGTAAAACATGAATCTCAACCGTGGTTTGATTATCAGCCGCTGTGGAAAATACTTGCGTTTTCGCCGTGGGGATGGTGGTGTTGCGTTCAATCAGCGGCGTCATCACACTCCCCAATGTTTCTAACCCCAAAGTCAAAGGCGTTACATCCAACAATAACACATCGCGCACTTCACCTTGTAATACGCCTCCTTGTACGGCCGCGCCGATGGCCACCACTTCATCCGGATTCACACCCACATGCGGCTTTTTGCCAAAAAATTCTTCCACTCGTTTGAGCACCAGTGGCATGCGTGTCATGCCGCCAACCATCACCACTTCTTCAATTTGATTCAAACTGTAACCAGCATCCGTCAAGGCCTGCCGACACGGCAAGAGCGTTTTTTCCACTAATTGGCCAACCAGCTCTTCTAATTTTGCCCGCGTCAAAGTCATGACCAAATGTTTTGGACCATTCGCATCGGAAGTGATAAACGGCTGATTGATTTCGGTCTGTTGCGCCGTGGACAGCTCGATCTTGGCTTTTTCCGCCGCGTCTTTCAAGCGTTGCAAAGCCAGCCGATCCTTAGACAAATCAAGGCCATACTCTTGCTTGAACTCGTTGACGATCCACTGGATTAACACTTGATCAAAATCATCGCCACCTAGATGCGTGTCGCCGTTGGTGGCCTTCACTTCAACCGTGTCTTCAGAAATATCCAGAATGGAAATATCGAACGTGCCGCCGCCTAAATCATAAACCGCAATTTTTTGCCCTTTTCCAGCAATACCGGATCCGCCTGACTTTAAACCAAAACCATAAGCCAGCGCCGCCGCGGTTGGCTCGTTAATTATACGACTCACTTTCAAACCAGCGATTTCGCCCGCGTCTTTAGTGGCTTGACGCTGCGAATCATCAAAATACGCTGGTACGGTGATAACGGCTTCCGTGATGGTCTCCCCCAAACGCTCTTCCGCGTCCGCTTTCAATTTTTGCAAAATCATGGCAGAAATTTCTTGCGGCGAATATTCCTTATCAGCCAGTTTAATTTTAACAGCGCCTTTGGCATCAACTATATGATACGGCATCAATTTCACATCGCGCTGTACTTCCGAATCCTGCCATTTCCGGCCAATCAAACGCTTGATCGAGTACAAAGTGTTCTCCGGATTGGTGATAGCTTGACGCTTGGCGCTTAAACCCACCAGACGTTCACCGGTTTTAGTAACGGTCACGACCGACGGCGTGGTGCGATGGCCTTCTTTATTTTCCAATACGCGCGGCTGACCACCTTCGATGATAGCCATGGCTGAATTAGTTGTTCCTAAATCGATTCCCAGTATTTTAGACATAGTGTTTTAATGTTCTAGTATTTTTATTTTTCAATATTTATTGATAATGACCTTGGCGGCTTTAATAACTTGCTGGTGATGTTGATAGCCAACTTCTACTTCTTCCAGAATCACTCCCAATGGCTTATCTGGCTCGCTACGTTCACTAACCGCTTCGTGTCTACTGGGATCAAATTGTTCGTCTTGAGTAGTAATTCTGTTGATATCTAATTTTGTCAGGACGTCTTGCCATTCACGATCGATATGTTGCAAACCAATAATCCATTCGTGTCCGACTAGATCTGGCGGCAGATGATCCCAAGCACGCTGCCAATGTGCAAACACAGGAATTAAAGTTGCCACTGTTCGCTTAACACCGCGACTCTCCGCTGCTTGTTGTTCGTGAATTAGTCGCCGTGCTAAATTTTCATAATCCGCGCGCGCGCGTTGCCAGCCAGCTAAATATTCCGCGCCGGTTTGTTCGCCGGTATGGTCAGTTGGGGCCAACGCCGGTTCAGAGGTTTCTGGTATGATAGGTTGGTCAGTCATGGTAAGAATGAAAAACTGTTTTTAAAAATTCCAAACGAGCCATATGATCACGATAGGGCATACGCCACGTTCCCAGCAAACCAACCAACGGGGCATCATCGGCTTGACTGGGGCATAACCACACCGCCGCGCAAGCCACTCCAAACGGATTGGCCGAACCTAAGGCTACGCGAATTTCTGTGGTAGTTTCGTCGCTGGGCGCGCAAAATAATTCTGCCACCACTTCATCTAAACGATCCAGCGCCAAGCTCCAGACCAACCAAGCATTGGCGTTATGAAATTCTGGCTTCTGTAACAAATATGACCAACCCGCATAATATACTTCCTCGGGAGTGTACGCGACAAACACCGCCTCGTGGGTGAGACGGGCTAAGTCCTTGGCCAGAGCACGACCAGACGCCTGCTCGTCATTGTAACCGGCGCGCACCGCCGTAGCTAGGGCGCGACGCTCGCGTTCTTGTAAAGCCCGCGTGGCGCGACGGATATGCTCTACATATTCTTGATATCCCCGCTCGGTGGGCACGCGGCCGGCTGAAGTGTGCGGCTGACAAACTAACCCGAGCGTTTCCAGTTCGGCTAATTCATTACGGATAGTTGCTGATGATAAATTATCCGGATGCCCAGTGGCTAATGTTTTTGAAGCCACCGGTTCTCCGCCACTAATATATTCCTCAACTAACCTGGCTAAAATATTGACTTGCCGCTCGCTCAACATATCATTATTGTTCGTATGGTTCGTATCTGTTCGTAGTTCGTACCCGCTAACCCTCTATGCTTCATACGGGGCATAGGGTACGAACTACGAAATAAAATAATACGAAATGTACAAACAGGGTATTAGCACTCGATGTTCGAGAGTGCTAATACCATTGTAGCGAGATTTATGTTCTTGTCAAGACCTGCAAAATAGTAAATCCAGCTAACGCATCCCCCACCTTAATCCTCCCCCTGATTACAGAGGGAGGAAAATTTTTTCCTTCTAGTCCCTCAAGCGGCGAAGGTGGGTATGGGCGGAGCGTATGCCGGCGGCGGCCGGCATCTAGAGTAATTTTTTAGCAAGAAAATTACGGCTCCACCCATACCGGCCGAGCCGCTTGAGGGATGGGCGGA
Organism: uncultured Gammaproteobacteria bacterium; assembly: GCA_964491085.1. Lineage (GTDB taxonomy): Bacteria > Patescibacteriota > Patescibacteriia > CAZBFB01 > CAZBFB01 > CAZBFB01. Next base: position 11,926 of record CAZBFB010000042.1, read on the forward strand.
CAAAAAATTATAAATCCGGTCGCTTAACGCCCCACCAACCATCCATCACCAAAAAACCAACTAAAAATCCCAGGCCGGCGCCGGCTAAAACATCAGCGGGAAAATGTACGCCGATTATAATTCGACTCAACGCTACGAGCGCGGCGATCAATACCGCCCACCACCTGGCTCGGCGCGCGCGCCACAACACTCCGGCCACCGCAAAAACAGCCAGCGCGTGGCCAGACGGAAAACCACGATTTTGATGGTCTGATTTTACCAATTCAGTCGGCACCGGAACCGGTCCATAATACCAACCCTCACGACCACTATAATATAACGAGAAATCATTAGCGGATTGCAATGGACGCTTAACATCATATACCCGTTTCAAACCAAATCCCAAGACACCAATAATCAATAAACTAATCACCAACCCAACCGCCCACACCCGCCACGGCCGAATCCATATCGATAAAACGGAAATAAAAATTATACCGAAACCGACTACAGTAATGTCGCCCAGATGCGTAATTGCGCCCGCTCCAGCTTGTATCAGAGGAAATTGCGCCAGCGAATTGATGGCTATGAATACGCGCACATTTTGCTCGGATAAATTACCTAAACCCACATTACCAAACAAGTGCGCGACAAACAGCGCTACCAAAATAACAACTGCCGTCCCCGCCGCTATAATATCACGAGTGTTCATGATACCCAGTATACCGCAAAATAAAATCGCCGTCACTATGACTATAATACAAATCAAAAAGAGCCCAGCGCGGGCCCTTTTACGTATTACGTATTACATATCTTTAATCACTTCACGCTTAAGCGGGCGAATTCTTTAACTTGAATATTTTCGCCCAGTTTGGTGATGGCCGCTTGCAGCAAATCCCGCACCTGCCGCTGGTCGTCTTTGATGAATGGCTGTTCCAATAAACAGACCTCGGCATAAAATTTATCTATTTTCCCTTGCATGATCTGCTCGATAATTTCGGCTGGTTTTTTTTCTGGGGCGAGTAAGGCGTGATACACCTCTTTTTCTTTTTCCAACACCGCGGCAGGCACATCTTCCCGGCGTACATACTGTGGACTCATGGCCGCCACTTGCATGGCCAAATCATGCGCCAATTCTTGAAAAGCATCCGTGCGCGCCACAAAATCTGTCTCGCACACCAGTTTGATCAACACGCCGACTTTAGCGCCCGGATGAATATAGGACGACACTATCCCCTCGCCGGTTGCCCGATCAACTTTTTTAGCAGCAATTTTTTCGCCGCGTTTACGCAAAATATCTACGGCTTTTGCCATATCCCCACCGGATTCCTCCAGTGCCTGCTTACAATCCAACAAGCCGCACCCGGTCTCCTGACGAAGCTGATTTATAGTTTGTGCAGTAATTGCCATATTCCATCTATTACTTACTATTACGCATTACTTATTGAGCTTCAACTTGCTCTCATGTTGCTCCTGATCGGTTTGCTCATCCAATTTTTCCAAATCGCGCGTTAACTCCTGCCGCAAACGCAGGGCTTCCACATCTTCTTCTTCAGGATGAATAACGGTTGGCGCCGGGGCTACCGCCGGTGCCGCGCTGGCGGCTTTACCCTCCAACACAGCTTCGGCCACTATATCGGCCATCAACCGCACCGACTTGACGGCGTCATCATTGGCCGGAATTACATGAGTAATTTCATCCGGATTATCATTAGTATCGCACACGGCCACGATCGGAATATTCTTCCGTTGCGCTTCGCGGATCGCGGTCTTGGATTCCCGCGCGCCGATGATAAACAGAACATCCGGTATTTTTTTCAAATGACGAATCCCGCCGATCAATTCCAGCAAACGTTTACTTTCTTCGTGCAACAACATTTGCTCTTTTTTGGTATATTTTTTCAACGCCCCGGTAACCGCTTGTTCTTCCAGCTTGTCCAAGCGCTTGATCATTTTTTGAATCACGCCAAAATTGGTGATTGTGCCCCCCAACCACCGACCCACCACATAGGGCTCGCCGGCTTTAATCGCGGCCGCGCGCACCACTTCGGTGGTTTGTTTTTTGACACCAACAAATAAAATCGTTTTGCCTTGGGCCGCATAGGCGCGCACCGTTGCCAAAACCGCATCCAACGCTATTTTAGTTTTTTCTAAATCAATAATATGCACCCCGCCGCGCACGGTATAAATATATGGTGCCATTTTTGGATGCCACTTCGATGTCCGATGACCAAAATGAGCGCCAGCCGCGAGGAGTTCTTCTAGTGTAGTGTTGCTTGTCATAGTTCTGTATTCTCCTTTATTTTGAGACATTATTGATGCTCAACCGCTACCCAGTGCCTGCTAATTCAATACTGAATCACAGGAGGAGAAAATTCTGGATATGAGGAATTACTAATAATGGCCCCATTATACACAAGCCCCACATACTTGACAAGGGGGGTCGTGGTATGACAATATTATCTAACATCAGAACCACCTTAAAACACAACTACTATGAAAACATCCATTCATCCCAGCTATCATCAAGCCACGGTCGCCTGTGCTTGTGGCAGTACCTTCACCGTTGGCTCCACTAAAGAACGCATCGACACTGAAGTATGCTCGGCGTGCCATCCTTTTTATACAGGCAAGCAAAAAATTGTTGACTCGGCGCGACGCGTTGATCGTTTTGCCAAACAAATGGCTCAAGCCGACACGCTGGCCGCAACCCGCAAAGGCAAAAAGGTAAAGCGGGCCGAAGCGGCTACGCGCAAAAAAACTAAAGCGGCCGCAAAAGAAACATCACAAGCTTAACTATTTTTAAGAACGCTCCGCTTTTGTGCGCCAAGCTGATGGTGCCAGTGGAGCGTTTTCTTTTCTACCCTATTTCTAAATTTCGTACTCTTTCATAGTTCGTACCCTTATGGCAGCACTAATCGAGCGTCTGGCAGAAAAACAGCAAGAACTGGCTCGTCTGGAGCTGGCATTGCAAGATCCGGCCACGGCCACAAATCCGTCACAACTGAAAAGTTTAGGGAAAAGCCACCGCGAGCTTGAGCCCGTAATTCGGGCTGGGCAAAAATATGAAGCCACCATTCAAGCCCTGGCCGAGGCCAAGCGCATTCTGAAGGAAGGCAATGATGCTGAATTAGTGGAAGTAGCCAAAGAAGAGTGTACCTTGCTCGAACAACAAAAAACCGCGCTTGAATTAGAACTCGAAGGATTGTTAACCAAAAAAGATCCGCTAGATCAAAAAAATATCATTATTGAAATTCGGGCTGGCGTGGGCGGCGATGAAGCTGAATTATTTGCCGCCGATTTATTCCGCCTATATTCGCGTTTGGCCGAACGCCATGGTTGGAAAGTAAAAATACTATCCTCGCATTATTCGTCACTGAACGGTCTTAAAGAAATAACAGCGGAAATTTCCGGCGCCGGCGCGTTTGGCTGGCTAAAATATGAAAGCGGCGTGCATCGCGTGCAACGTGTGCCCGCCACGGAAAAAGCCGGCCGCATTCACACCTCCACCGCCAGCGTCGCGGTGCTACCGGAAGCCGAAGAAATAGATCTGGCCATAGAACCAAAGGACTTGAGGATAGACACCATGACGGCCGGCGGTCATGGTGGTCAAAGTGTCAACACGACCTATTCAGCCGTGCGCCTCACTCACTTACCAACCGGATTAGTGGTGCAATGCCAAGACGAACGTTCGCAACAACAAAATCGCGAACGAGCCATGACTATTTTGCGGTCGCGCCTGCTCGCTCTCGAAACAGAAAAACGCCGAGCGGAACGCGATGCCGCGCGGCGCGACCAGATTGGATCAGCCATGCGCAGTGAAAAAATCCGCACTTATAATTTTCCCCAAGATCGCATTACCGATCACCGCGTCAAAGAAACCTGGCACAACTTGCCAGACGTCCTGGACGGTAATATTGATGGTCTGATCGAAACCCTAAAAAACAATCTGGAACAAAAGTCGTAATCAATCAAGTCCAGAGTTATTAGTCAGCCGCGCGCGGCTGATTTTTTGCGCGCTGGGAAAGATACGCTAATACTGCCAAGATAAGATACAGCGCAAACAGTAACAGATGCCACGGCTTGGGCACGATAAAGTACATACCCAAGGAAATTAACGCTCCTACTCCTAACAGAATATTGGCTAATAGATGAAACCCTTCCACCAACACTGACCAGGTATCGGCCAGGCGAGCTCGCCAGCGCGCCCGCGGCCGAGTGGCGACGGGATCAAGCGGCACATCGAATTTAAGATCTCCGACTCTGGCGGAAAACGTTTCTCCGCGATAAATATTGTGATATTCGTGATCTACTTTTGCGCGCACCAAGTTGGTCGGGAACGAATAACTCGGCTTGGTTATTTGCAAATAATAGGAATCACCACCAGCCAATGATGGTAAGCCGTACATCCCCTTCATGTCCGCCAGCATAGACGCGACAAACCTTTGTTCCTTAATTGAATACACTCGAACCTTGGCCATGGGCAACGTGCTTTTATCAACCGCATCATACACTCGTCCCGCCGGCTGACGCCGTTTGCGTAAATGCAATCGCTCCAGTAGCCACAAGAAATAGAACACCAACACATTGGGAATGTCGAGCAAACCTAAATTATTCAAAGCCAACACGGATATAAATGGCGCGGCCGAAGCTGTGGTCGCAACCGGCGCCACATCTTCTCTTACCGTGGCCACTACCGCGACATTTTCTTGCAACTCGGTCACAAGCTCTTGAGTATCTTGTTGCACAGCGATAATCGCCTGTCCGGTTTTGCTAGCCACGACTGGTTGCGCCACTGCCGCCAAAATCTTAGCCGCCGATTCGGGCAAAATATTACTCTCGTCGTTGCCATAGTACGAAGAACAACCCGGATCTTCTGGAAAATCAATTAAACCGTCGTTGTCATTATCAGCCCCATCCACGCAAGCCGGCGGGCGCACCGCAATCTGCTCAACCGGCGTAAATGATGATTGATTACCAGCCGCATCGCGCGCGGCCACTGCCACCGCATGGGAACCAACCGGCAGGAATGTTTCAAATGAACAATTCCAAGTTGGTCCATCCGTGGCGCAAGCAAATGTTTGCGGATCTGATTGTACTAAAAATACGGCCGTGTCTTGTCCGGCTTGGGTGACACCAGCATAGGAAAAACGATGCAGTGTCGTAATCTCGCCCGCGTCATTCCTACGCACAGTGTTAGCATTGGCCGGAGCGGCGCGAACACCCGAAGCAATACCAGCGCTCGAAGGCGCCAGCGCTACACCCGACACGCTCTGTGCCAAATCAGAGCCCTGAGCTTGCGCACGCGCCGAAACTACAGTGACTGGCGCTGCGGGAGCGGTTCGATCCACTATCATCGTACGCGTAACATCTCGTTCGCTTCCGTCTTGATCCACGGTGCGAATGGTAACACTATGTGTGCCTTCGGGAATAGCCAAAAGATTCACTACCACGCGCTCGCCGTCTGCTCCTTGTGCCACCACCCTGCCGTTAACAGCAATGCTAACATCTTGATCTCGGGCTGATTGCACAACAATCGCTGTATCTTGAGCGGCGGTCACAACCGGGATACGCACCGGAATCGCTGATGGCTCCGGTCGAGGCGTGGCTAACGCTGTGACTGTGCTGGCAGTTCTTGGCGTCTCTGGGGCCGCGGCAATTACCTCCGTCACGGTCACAATCCGTGTGGCCGTAGGCGTGACTGGTATATCAAGTACGGGCAGAACCGGAACTATGTGTGTGGGCGTGGCCACTGGTGTGGTTGGGGATGTTGGTTCTGATTCTGGTGTGAGTAATGGTGTGACAGTTGTGGTTGTCTCGCTAGTCGCCGTTGGTGTTGTTGAGGATGTTTCTTCGGTTACCGGTACTGGTGGTGGTACTACGCGCGCTGGTGGTTGCCGGGCAATAACAATGACACGATTACTGGCACTGGCGCAAACGGATGGGGTTTGCGTAGATGATACACAGGCCTCGGGCGCGACTAATTGACTACGCGTCACCACCAACGTACCCTTGAAACCCAACTGAATTTTATCCCGAAATCCTAGTGATCCTAATTGACACCGAATTAAGCGCGCTTCGCGAGCTGTGTCTATTCTACAGTCATCATTATCAACCGCGTCAGTAACTCTCAAATCGCTTTTCCTAATGCTACCGGCTTGATAAACAAAGCCGTCTCCCAATCGCACCGAGATGGCCGCGTTTTCTACCAACGGCCCGCCAATATTTTCCACCACAGCCAAATACTCCACGGGCGTGCCATTGGCGATCTCTTGTCCGGTAATATCCTCCAAAGCACGACTAGAAAACCACGGCACCGACGATGCTAATGTTAAACCACCGATCAAAATTGTTTTAGTCACTAACAACGCCAGCGCCCAAATAAAGCTCGAATGAGCTAAGCCGGCGTAGGTGGTATGTTTAGCATATGACAAACGGGTGTTGGCTCTCTGTAAACGAGCATAGCCGGTCGCTGGATCGTGCTTAAAAAACGTGTGATAAAACAAATGCCAAAAATGTTTTAGACGAGTACCTCCAGATCCAAAATGTTTAGTAGCGCGGTGATAATGAACCAAAAACACCGCTAGAGCGATTAACAGAAAAACCAAACCAATCGGCACAAAGCTCGCCAGTAATGAACCCATCAGCGGAGTAAATGATACCCGCGCTCCCAAAACACTGCCAGCGTCACGGAAGACAAAGAAATCTAGCTTCAGTGTCGCGACCCCTAATGGTGGCGGCACTGATCGCGGCGGACTGGCTTGAATAATAGCCGCTCGATTGCGCGCCAACACCGTCAAGTCACCGCTCGTGGCGGGAATAACGACCGGAGCCTCTCCCGTTTGCCAATCAGCGAGTGTCCGCCATATTGGCGCCGCATCAAAAATACTACTCGCCGTAACATACTGACACCGCCGCTCACTCCCGGCGCCAGCCGGAGCCGGAGACAGACAAGCGCTACTTAACGCCACCGGACTGCTTGGTTCGATTTCAATGGCGTATTCAGTGGCTACCGGATTATTTTGTCCGGAAAATTTAAACCGAACCTGCTGTGATGACAAACGCTCCAACAAAGATATAGTTGGATCTTGAGCAAAAGTAGCTACGGCTGATACTGACGCCGGATTAGATGAAAGCCCTTGCCAGACAGTATATAAAGATAAATCAGCATAGAGAGTATTGGGTGTTAAACCAGTCAAAATTATTTCTGCCGCGGTACCATTAGCGGTTTGTCCCAACACGACAGTCCCCCGACGCAGTTCAAACGAATTAGCCGACCCAACGCGCTGGTAAGTGCAACGAATACTCGTAGCTGATAGCGCGGCACAAGCAGTATTGGTGGGAGCAGATGGCTTGGTGGCTTGTGGCGCGATGTCTTGCAGTGGTTGCTGGGCTTGGAGTTGTTGCGTTGCTGGCGAACTGCCACAGTTAGTGGTGGTAAAAGAACGCTCCGTAGAATAATCTCCCCAATCGCCATAATTACTACCAATCAGATCACGAAAACGCACTCGCCAATAATATGGAGTACAAGAATTCAAGATGTTGGCTGGCACAGTAATGCTGGTCAGATTGCTGGGATCAACCCCTGAATTATACACCAGAGCACTGCCGGAATATGTACCGCTCGTGGTGGTAATTTGCCACTGGGCCGCATTCTGCGTATCACTGTCACTATCGCTGTAACTGGCTTGTAGCGTTGGGGTCTGACTAATGCCGGAAGCGCTAGCTATGGGACTACTGGGAGAAGCGGTGGGCGCGGTATTAGTGGTGTAGGCAAGGGCCAAAGTATTCAGGGCTGGAGTCACCGTCGCTGTCGTATTAAGGGTTGTCTTAAACGACTGGCGAAACCCGGGCACAACACTAAAGGTAAAATTATAATCACTGCCGGACTGTGTGCCAGAAATAAAAGCGTCGCTACCGGTCGTACCGCCGTTGGTAGTGAGGTAAGCCGTGTCGCGCGGCGTGGCATCATAGTTTATACCAACTGCTAAAACATTATTAGCGGAAGTGGACGCCAGTCCGCGAAAGTGAATCAAACCGTTAAATGTCTGCGCGGTCCAAGTAATTGTATCGGCGGTTTTAAGAATCGTGCCGTTATTACCCGCCACATAAGTAGCCCCTGATTCACTGGCGACTGCGTATAAATGTTCAGAAGTGCCGGTGGTCCTGACCGCCCACGTTGCCCCACTATCATTTGAAGCAATGGCAGTGCCAAACAAACCAACCGCTGTCATGGTGCCGCCACCACCTTTAATCGCCCGCAACTCATAAGTTGTCCCTGAACTAACTGTGGCCCAGCTCACGCCACTATTTGTACTCCTAATAACCGTGCCATTCGCGCCGACCGCAACCAGAATGCCTCCGTCCATGCTCTCAATACTGTACAATGTATTGGTAGTTGGACTCGATATGGCAGTAAAAGTTGGTACGGTGCCATTATTTTGTACACCGGTCGCTCGATAGATAACACCATTTTGTCCCACGATCACTACTGTGGTAGTACCATCATAATCCGCACTAAATAAATTGTTACTAGTGCCTAAACTAATCAAAGCCGGTGATCCGCTGTCCGGTGACATCGTCACCAAACCGCTCGCTCCCACAGAAAATACTGGCGCATTTTCAGCACCAACTACTCTATAAAACGTTCGACTGTTAACACCGGCCGGTAAACTAATAGCTGACCAGGTACCGCCAACCTTTTTACGCGCCGTGCCACTGGCCCCAGCCATAAAATACTCTCCCACACTGCCCGCACCTTCAACAGTAAAAATATCGCCACTAAAGCCGGTTGTTTCCGCGCTCCAGCCACTTTGCTGGCCAGCAGCCAGCTGGTAGGTAATGCTGGTGCCAGTAGGCGTGGTGGCGGTTGGGGTCACCACCACTGATCTGATTTTAGTGCTCGGCGCACTGCTCAACAAATTACCGGACTGAATAATTCCGGCGGTGGTATAAGTTGGAATCATCTTAAACACGCCGGCAGTAGTCGCCATCCATAACGATTGATTGGTCAAATAAGAAGGGTGCAACAAAAAATCCTTGGGGCTAACGGTCTGATAACCGTCGCCAAAGCCGGTTGAGTCAGTGAGTCCGGCCATATAAGTGGCTGACGTGGCAAAAGTCGCGCCATCATCCGCGGCCACCAACGGACCGGACTGTGGACCGGCAATCACCGAGGTGTCTTGAGTAGTGGGAGAAACAATCAAGGATTCAATAGTATTGCCTCCACTATTACTGTACACCTGACTCCAAGTTGAACCCTTGTTTGTCGAACGAAAAACTAAACCAGCCGATGTTCCAACATAGAGCGTACAAGTAGCCGCGTCAGCCGAGCAATCATTAGCCACCGCTTGATTATAATTGGGCGACAACGCGAGCGAAACAAAATTTGTGTAAGTAGTACTGCTGACTGTTACTGTCACCGCTGACCAAGTCGCGCCGTTATCTGTACTCCTAAATAAACCACCAGAACTAGTCACAACAAAAACAGTACTGTCAGTGGTATGACTGGGCGAGATGGCTAACCCTTCAAGTGTGTTGACATTGATGGTTGATGTATCCACACCGGTCCAAGTTGCGCCATTATCGGTTGAACGAATCACCCGTCCGCCGGAAGCCGTACCATCAATCACCGCAAAAACCGTAGAATTATTAGGCGCAAAGGCGATCCTCATTTTACCGCCGCCGGCACTTAAAACCGCGGCTGAAGGATACACCCGAGTAAAGCTCGTGCCACTATTAGTGGAACGGTAAAGGCCATGATATTGAGCCGCGATCAAAACATTAGTGGCATCGTCAGGATCAACTTCCACTCCTACCACATGACGGTTCCACGCGGCGCCGTAATCGCTGTACGCCTGCCGCGTCCAGCTACTGCCACCGTTCGTGGTCTTATAAAGCCCAGCATCAGTGCCAGCGTACAACACGTCATTGGTATCATCGCTGTCACTATCATTTACGCGCGCCAAATCACGCACCAATGGTGCGGTTAGTCCGCTATTAACTTCCGCCCAAGTGACTGCCCCGCCATTTGTATTGGTGCTGATAAAAACACCACCGCCTTGCGTGCCGGCTAAAACCGTATTGCCGTTATTGGTATTAAAAGCAAGATCGTTAACACTGGACTGACCATTTATGGGTGTGACAACCCCTCCACCGGCATTAATATTAGTCCAGGTAGTCCCATGATCAGCTGAACGGAATATCCCGTCCCCGCCGTTGGTGGTAGCAAACAAAACAGTATCCGTAGTATCAGGAGTATAGGCCAATGATGACACCAAATTACTGCCGGTCGCCACCTGCACCGCGCTACCCCAAGTACTGCCGGCATTACTTGAGACCACCACCTTGCCATCCTGATTGCCAGCGGCCACGCGGCAAGTCGCGTTGATATCACAAGTTTGCTCAATCGCCAAGCCATCAATAGTGCTAGAGGCAAAACCGCTTGGGGTAACATTGGTCCAGTTACTGCCGCCGTCGGTGGATTTGTAAATAGCACCAGCGCCCGCCGCACTTAAAGTGGCAAAAACCGTTTTGGGGCCATTAACCTCGTGATAGGTTGGCACCGCCCGAATCTCATTGATCGTCGCGTTCGCTGGCAAACCGGTATTGATCCGGCTCCAATTTGTGCCACCGTCAGTTGACTTATAAATACCAGTCGCAAAACCGCCAACAAAAATTGTCTTATCCGTCCCCGCTTCAGTGTAATTAGGAGAAAACGTAATTGTCCTAACCGTGTTTATGAGCTGTCCCGAAGCGGTGACGGTCGTGGTAGTCCAGCTGGTGCCCCCATTAGTGGTTTTGACCAAACGCCCATCTTGCAAACCAACTGCGATAATATTTATATCGCTGGTCAGTCCGGCCAACGACTGTGCGCCCCGATCCGGCAAACCGGATAATTTAGTCCAGCTCGTACCAGCGTTAGTTGTTTTAAACACACCGCTACCGTTAGCTACCGCATAAAAAGTGTTGGCTGTGCCAGTGATACCAGCTACATCAGAACTTTCCATGCCGGTGGAAATCTCGCTCCAACTGCGGCTGGCTGTACCCCGTGCCACGCCGTTGCCGGTCCACTGGCCGGTCGTGTTCGTGCCATCGCGATTGGTAGTGGCGCCAAAGGTCTCGCTCGTACTGCCGCTACCGGCTCGCAAAATAAACGACGGCGACCAAAGCCAAATAACCATTGCACCCAGAATGGTAATAACTGTAGTCACCCGTAGCCAATGATACCGCTGGAAAAAAATCAACATAACCTACTAGTAAAAAAACTATACATTTATAATACCATATTTACCCCACTAACAACAACTAAATAGTTATCCACCAGACACACTCAAATCAACTATATAAATAAAACTAAAATGGTCAGACCCTCATTTTCGGATACTTGCAAAATAATCAGATATACTGTAGTATTTATAGTATTCGCTGGGCCGCTTCAACAGCGGATAGTGAGCAACCGGGTTGGCTCATGCGTGCGCGGCTCGCTTGGTGCGCTGTTGTGATAAGCGTAATCTGGCTAGAGTCGCCACAAAATGACCTGACTTGGAGTTCACTCTCGGGTCAATAATCGTCGTTGTCTATGAGATAACGCACCCGCTCTCTGGCCTCACGAGTCAGTCGTGCTGGCCAGGCAGTGAAAACGATGAGGTGTCTCGGGGAAACGTTCCCGGAATATCTCCTGATTAAGTCCCGAGCGCACGACAAAGCGCTGGGGATTAATTACCAATTGGTCAGAGCTGTCGTAGACCATAACAAGCTAGCGGCACTTAGGTAGACGATAGCGGACGGGGTTCTTGGTGTATTTCTTGCTCCAATCACCCCGTTTTTTTCATTTCAGTTGATAATTTACTTTTCCATGCCACCCATTAATCAAGTGCTTGCTCGCGCGAAATCAACCTTAGCCAATCCCCACGAACTTCATTTGTTACTGGCCGATGTTTTAGGTTGTTCCCCGCAATCTCTTATTGCCAATCTACCGGACTCAATTTCCGCAACCCAAGCAAAAAAATTTTTAGCGTTCGCAAAAAAACGCGCCACGGGTTATCCGCTCGCCTATCTGCTTAACAGTCAGCCGTTTTATCATCATGAATTTTTTGTCAACCAACACGTCCTCATCCCCCGCCCCGAAACCGAAATGTTGGTAGATGTGATTATTAAAAATTTACGAGATCCCAATTCAACTTACGGTTTACAAGTTACAGATTACGGATTACAATCTCTTATCGCCGACATCGGCACCGGCTCGGGCGCCATCGCGATCAGTTTAGCCAAAGCATTCCCTCGCCATGGTATTTCGAGGGGGCTGGCGGAGCGCGGCGGCGCGAGCCGGAGCAAATTTTCAGCAGAAAATTATGCATACCCCGAGAAATATCTGGCGAGGGAATGCGTGAATATACTAGCGACTGATGTCTCAACCAACGCCCTCGCCGTCGCGCAAAAAAATGCCGCCACACATAGCGTAACCGATCAAATAACTTTTCTCCACGGCAACCTCCTCGAACCAATTAAAAAAGCCGGCCTCACGCCGGATATCATCGTCGCCAATCTCCCCTACTTGCCTGCTCAAGAAATTCTCGCCCCAACCCCGAACGGAACTTTCGTCTCTGCGGACGAATGGCAAACCATCAAACACGAACCACGACTAGCTCTCATCGGCGGCAACCAAGGCGATGAACTAATCCGCACCTGCCTCCAACAAGCCGCCATTTTGAATCCTCAACCTCAAGCCCTCTATCTCGAAGCCGCCCCCTCCCAACTCCCCACGCTAACAAAATTTGCCCAAAAACTTTTCCCTAATCACACAATAAAAATACTAAAGGATCTTTCAAATCAAGATCGATTTTTTATTATAAAAAAGTAAACCATCTTCTCTAACAATCTAGCGAACGCCGGCTTTCTCTGAAGCGCCGGTGCAGTGGCGTGTAAAATTTTTAAGTTTTTTAGAACCAGGCATTCTGTTTGACGAATGGCAATGAGGAGTCAATGCCTGGTTCGTAAAGAAAAACTTGAAAATTTTTTAAGCCGCGAAACTAGGGTGCGGAAGAGAAAGCCGGTATTCGCGCCCCGCTCTCTACCAATCTCTAGCTCCAGCCGTACTCACTTCAAACCAGTCCGCACTGTCTTCGGCCATGCCTTGATCTTGCGTATTCAAACGGGCGTCTTCCAGTTTTGTTTTTAATTTGTAATCCTTGCCGTCCGAGCGGTATTTTACACACTCCTTGGCTGGAAAAACCGGCGCAATAGATAGGAATTTTTGTTCAATCAACATTTGCGAAACTGTGCCGGGACCGGTCGCACACACAAATCCAAGTTTGGCCTCATCGCTCGTGGGTAACGCCGCCGCGCGACCGGCATATTGTTCCAAAGCCGCTTCGATCGTTCGCACCGCCGCAACCCGTTCAGTGTCCCGCACTACCCGATTCTGCACGGATTTAATCCACGGAAAAATAATCAACCACAAAACCACCACCACCGCGACGGTAATGAGAAAAGGACGGCGCCGAGGGTCTTTAAAAAAATTCATACTTAGACACTACGAATGTACGAATTAAGACGAATTTACGAATGGAAATACACTAGCCGAGATTAAAATTCGTAAATTCGTACCTCATTCGTACATTCGTAGTAATACTATCCGCATTACTTGCTGATTACAGGATAACCAATCGGCAACACATGCACCCACATATTTCCCGGCTCAAACTCCCACGGCCCGCCGTCACCATCTAAAAACTGAAACGGCTTACCGGTGGCGCGTTGCCAAGTGCCTTCGATGATCACGCCGTCGCGGAACAAGCGCGCTTGACCACGGCCGATCGTTCTGATTTCGCGGCGTCCGACCGAATCGAGAATTTTTATATCAGTCCAAATAACAACCACATCGCTCGCTGAAATAGCGGAACTATTTTCCAAAATATGATTCCGCCCGCCCTGCTGGCGCAGGTAGCGTCGCGTTGACGCGTCGTACAACCACGTCACGGTATAGGAAGAATCCACATGATCAATCGTGATCGTGCTGGCCTTGACTCCATTATCGCGCGTGATAGAATTTTCCGCAAGTCATGACCAGCGCGGTTCATATGTCGCCGGATCCATATACCCGATTATTGTTCCGTCTAAAAAAGCTTTATTCAATAAAGCAGTCGTAGTGTACACATTATGCGGCGCTTCGTTTTTCAGACTGCGATAGAAATATTGCGATTGAAAAAATTGATTTAAATTTGGCGCATGATATTTTTTCACTTGCTCTAACGCCGCCGGACTGCCACCGACATGAGCCACGGTTGCGCCAAACCCATCGGCCACATCCAAAAAATATGGGCGCAAGGATCGGATTGGTCCGAACGAGATATCGTCATCTAACTTGGCATTCACATTAAAAAATGCCAGATAGCGTGGAATCGCCGCTTCCGCCGGAAATTCAAAAACCAATGGCGCCATATCAAGCCCGCTCTGCGGCTTGGCCGCCACAAACCCATCAATTAATAACGCCACCAACTGCCCGCCGTGCGCCAGCGAATAATCCGGCGCGCTCACCGGCGCCGACGGTGTCGGTTCGGTAGCCACCACCGCGCTCTTATGCGGCCACCAATACCCCACCCCCACCAACCCAGCCGCCACGAGCAAAACTAAAAGCACTCCCATAACGCGGAGTGCTTTTTTGTTAGTAACAAAAGACATGTGCAGTGTGTCATTGCGAGGAGTAAACGACGAAGCAATCTGTGTGGTGAATTTCCACATTGTCATTAGATCGCCACGGTCGCTTGAGCTCCCTTGCGATGACGGCATTATCATCGCTCTAATTTCTAGTTATTCCTTCTTCTTCCCCTCCTTTTTCACTTCTTCTTTTTTCTCACCATCAGCTTCTGCCCCCTCTTCCTTTTCTTTCTTACCAACCACTTCCTGCGCCGCAATCGCGTCTTTTTCCGACACCGGAGCCGCCACCACTTCTTCCGCTCTCTGTTCAGCCACCGTCACCACCACTGCCGCCGGATCAAGTTTTGTGGTAACACTAGCCGGCAATTGCAAATCTTTGACGCGAATGGCATCACCGATCGCAACTAATTTTTCCAGCGGCACGGAAATTTCCGCCATCAAATCTTTCGGCAAACAGGTAATCTCAATTTCTGTTAATGCTTTGACTAAAATACCGCCAAAATTTTTCACCGCCGGAGATTCTCCGGTGAAGTGCAGTTTCACTTCCGCGTCAATTTCTTCGTCCTCGCGAATTTGGTAAAAATCAGCGTGCGTAATCGTGCCCCGCAAAGGATCAATTTGGGTATCGTGAATCAATACTCGACGCATGTCCCCCGTGTCAAGCTCAAGTGTAACCAGCGAACTTTTTCCCGCTTTTTGATACACGGTCTGAAAAGCCGCTAACGGCACACTGCACGCTTGAGCGGTTACACCGTGTCCATACACTACTGCTGGGACCAAGCCACCTTTACGCATAGCGGCGAGCTTTTCTTTGGTGGTTCGTGTTTGTGCTTTAAGAATCAATTCCATACAGATAATAAATTACCAAATTGCCAATTTACAAATTACTAATGAGGGGTCACTTATAAAGAAGTGATAAAAGGTTCTTCTTTTAGTCGTGCAAATGTATTTAAAACATCATCCTCGGTAACTGGCGACCGATGCTGTGCGCGCACCATATCATCAGCGCTCAAATCAGTCAATACGCCCATCGCGCTTAAGCCATTTGGATCTTGCACCAATAAATTCACCATTGAATTTCCACACGCGCGACAACGGATATGAATCAAGCGAGCCCCGTCCTCTTCTTCCAACACCCGGGCCTCGACGGTATCACGCTTCTGTTGGCATATTGGGCACTGACCAAGAATACGCCTAGTATCGGCAGAAAATCCAGAAAACGAATTAGCTGATTCTTCATTATTAAAATCCATACGAACACTCTAGCAATCAATCGAAGCAATGTCAAATTTTCACTTTTTTATGGTTAACTTTTTTACTTCACTTAGTCGCCCAGGGTGAAGTTGGGCATTCCGTAGGGACACGCCCCTACCGACTGCGGATAAACATACTCTCCAATAATCCCGCCATTATAAAACTAGCCAGCATCGCACTGCCGCCGTAGCTCAAAAATGGAAACGGAATTCCCACCACCGGCGCCCAGCCAACATTCATGGCAATGTTTACCCATACTTGAATCAACATCAAGCCAGCCAAACTCATGAGCAACAGAACACCAAAATCATCCCGCAAACGCCGCGCCAACAAAAACAAACGATAGAACCATAACCCCAACGCACCAAATAACATCGTTACGCCCAAAAATCCGAATTCTTCGGCCAGCGCCGCAAAAGCAAAGTCGGTGTGGACCTCCGGCAAAAACCGTTGTTGACTCTGTGGCCCAAAACCAAAACCGCGGCCGAACCATTTGCCCGAACCAACGGCCACGATTGATTGTTGAATCTGGTACCCCTGCCCCTGCGGATCGCGTTGCGGATACACAAACGTTAACACCCGATCTTTTTGGTATGGCTTAAACAAAAATAACCAAGCAAGTATAAACACCACCACGGCCACACCAACCAACCACAAAAAAGTACGCAAACGCAACCCGACCAACAACACGGACACCAACCAAATCGCGCCCAGCACCGCGGCGGAACCAAAATCCGGCTGCCATAACACCAACCCTACTGGCACGCCAGCTAGTATGGCCGAAACAAAAATATCTTGCCAGCGCGACGCGTAAAGCGATCGGCTCGCCCAAAATCCGCTCAAAATAATCGCCAGCGCTGGCTTCATAAATTCAACTGTCTGAAACGTGAAGCCGGCCAATCCCAACCAGCCGCGCGTACCCCGTTGCGTCAGTCCGATAACCAACACCGCCAGCAATAATAACAATCCCCCACCATACACCCACCACCGCCACGCCTCCCACACCCGAAAATCAATCGCCATAATAATCAACATCAATCCAAAACCAGTCACCACGAAAATCACATGCCGCAAAAATAATGCCTCACCACCAACCCGCGAAAAACTCAAACTATACTGCACAATCAAACCCAAACCAGCCAACAAAACCGTAGCCATAAAAAATGGCCAATCAAGGGCACGAGCTAGTGAACGAAAACGAGCAAACAACATAAAAAATGTTAAAACATAAAAACATTAAAACAAAACTTTGTTTTAATGTTTTTATATTCTCGTGTTTCCATGCTGTAGTGTTGCAGTGCTGTGATGTCTACCGATCCAAATCAAGCGGGAGTAAATTTTCTTCAGCAAAGGGATTAAATACCGGCGTTACCGCTACGGTCGCGTCTGGCGGAAAACGGCCGGGCCAGCGGGCTGTGATGACGGCTGAACTGCCGCTCTTGAATTGATTAA